>JAXDCN010000053.1:0-15802 GCA_034677945.1 Saccharimonadales bacterium (SeqCode) | reverse complement strand
AGAGCCTCTTTGGAAAAAAATAATTGAACCTTTCGTTAATGTTTTTATGCCTGTCTTGTTGGTTGCCGCACTGATAAGCGTTTGGCAAAATGCGATTATTGACGCGATTATAATTTTTGTGATCATGTTTATCAGTGCAGCAATTTTTTATATTCAAAGATTCTCTACGGAAAGGATATTGCGCGCTCTTCAGAAAAATGACCCTTATAAAGTGTCTGTTATCAGGGAAAACAGACACGTGTCGGTTGAGGCCGAGTCCTTGGTGCCTGGTGATATTATCATTCTTAACGAAGGCGATAAGATTCCTGCAGATGCAAGACTGATACAGGTCTATTCGCTAAGAATAGACGAATCTCAACTCACCGGCGAGTCTTTGCCTATCGAAAAACAGGTCGAGGCGATCAGCAGTGACAGTGAAGTTTACGAACGCAGCAATATGGTGTACAGTGGCTCTTTTGTCGTCGGGGGCGAAGCTAAGGCAATAGTCGTAGCTACTGGAGAGAACACTGAGTTCGGGCGCATCGCGGCGTTAAGCAGCCAAGAAAAAGGGGTTGAAACCAGCCCTATCCAAAAAAAGATTGACAAGCTCGTGTCTCAAATAATTTTCGTTATAATAGCAATTTCTATTATCGTTTTTGTGATGTCGGTGTGGCGCGGAATGGATTATTTTGAAAGTATACGATTCGTCTTGGCTCTAGCGGTCAGCGCAGTCCCCGAAGGTTTGCCGGTTGCTATCGCGGTGGTGCTAGCGCTCGGCATGCACAGAATGGCGGCGCGCAAAGCGTTGGTACGTTCTATGTCGGCAATCGAAACTATCGGCGCATTGACGACGATTGCCACCGATAAAACTGGTACTCTGACAAAGAATAAACTGACGGTTTTAGAAACTTGGTCTCCTAAAGAAAATAGCCATGTTCTAAACAGAACTTTGTCGCTGTCTGTTAATCACTCGGATAAAAAAATATATGACCCGCTTGATATCGCAATGTCCGATTACGTTGCCAAGGAAAGTATTGTCCCAAGAACCGGTCTGCCTGAAACCGTTTTGAAGTTTGATCAAGCTGTGTCGATGAGCGGCAATGTATGGAAAAGCAAAAATGAATATATGCTTTTCGTAAAAGGGGCGCCTGAACATCTGCTTTATCGATGTCAGATGCCGCATTCAAAACATAAAGAAGCCGAATCGGTCTTACATTCCATGGCGGGTAATGGTTTTAGAGTGATAGCACTGGCGCATTGTAGTTTGGGAAATGATAATATTTCGTCTTTTGATAACGTCCCTGAGTCTGCAAAATTTGTTTTTGACGGTTTCATAGCCGTTGCCGATATTTTACGTCCTGAAGCAAAAGAAGCCATACGCAGGGCGGCCGAAGCTGGCATCATAGTTCGCATGGTGACCGGCGATCACTTTGAAACGGCCTTTCATATCGGCCGTTCATTAGGGATGGTCGAGAATAGTAGTCAAGTATTCGATTGCAGAAAACTCGATTCGATGAGCGACGAAGAATTAAGAGTAGTCATTAATGAAATCAGGGTGTTTTCACGGGTGATACCTGAATATAAATATCGAATACTTAGTATCCTAAAGGAGAGTCACATCGTCGCTATGACGGGAGATGGTGTTAATGATGTGCCAGCACTGGCTAATGCCCATGTAGGAATTGCCATGGGCAGTGGTTCGCAAATAGCGAAAGAAGCAGGCTCGATAATATTGATCGACGATAACTTCAAACGGATAGTAGATGCCATTCATGAAGGTAGGACAATTTACGCGAATATTAAACGCATGCTCGTGTATTTACTGTCTACGAACTTGGGCGAAGTAATGGTGTCGCTGGGTGCTTTGGTGGTTGGCTTGCCGATACCGTTAGTCCCGATACAAATTCTCTGGATAAATCTGGTCACGGATTCGTTCTTGGCTATACCGTTAGGCCTTGAGCCGGGCGAATGGCGGAACATGAAGAAAGGGCCTCAGGCGCCCGGTGCGCCGCTATTCAGCCGATTTATGATAAGCCGCATTGCAATCATTTCCGTAACGATGGCGTCGGTGGTTTTGATTCAATACGCGTACTTTTATGAAATCTATGGCCATCAATATGCCAGAGGAATAGCTTTTTGTTCTTTGGTGGTTATGCAGTGGGCCAGCGCCCTTTGTGCACGGAGCGACTACGAACCTTTAGCACGCCGCATTTTCAGATTTAACGGGCCGTTCATCATAGGTCTTGTCTTGGCTGTAAGTTTGCAAGTATTGGCGATCGGACCACTTAGAGAGCTTCTGTATGTGTCGGACAGTATAAGCCTGAACCATATATTCTGGGCTGGTGCAGTTGCCTTTGTGGTGCAAATAACTGTCATTGAAATCCATAAATTAATCGGTAGATATTTCTTTAATAAAGGCAGTAAACCGCTCAAGTTCAAGAAAAATAATAAATAGCGGGTTACCCCGCTATTTATTTAGTCTCAATCGCTTATTACTGACTATTTTTGGCCGTTTCGGTTGCCGTATTGGTTTTGAGCGGTGCCGCTGCCGTCGCAGTTTGCTTGGCGCTCCTGCTGTTTTTCGGTCCTTTCTTGGATCTCTTCGCCGCTCAGGCCCATTTCTTGCCAGCGATTATTGGCGGCTTCCCTGACCTGCTCTTGGTACTGTTCAGTAGTCATGTTTTGGTCGGAAATGACCTGCGACATGGTTTTCGTTTGCAACTGTTCCCTTAATTGCTCGGCCGTCATGTCCATGGCCTGAGCCCTTATTTCGAGTCCGTTACCATTCTGGCCGCCTCGTGCTTGGTTTTGAGCCGTTTGCGCGCTGGCTATCAATGGAGCCGCAGCTAGCGCTCCTGCCGTCGCCACACCAACGACCGTGCCGATTATTAATTTCTTGTTCATATGCAATCTCCTTATTATTACTTTGGTTTGCATATGTATTACAACTGGACGACGCAAATTATTTCATTTGTTTTGCCACCAGGGACCTTTTTGGACGGTACCTTGGCTGTTTCGACCGGAGTGATTCAAATCACCAATGCCAAAACTCGACATAATAAAGCCGGCTATGGTTGCTACAGCTATAATTGTCAAAATGATATACCGAGTCCTGTGTTTGTAAATATGGCCATATCGTCGGACTAGCAGCACGGTCAGCGCCGTCAAAGCGCAGAATATAATTACAGTCCACCAAGGGAAAGCCGCGATTGTCTCGGCTAGATTACGGCGCAGACCGTAGGCTTTCGCATTAATGCTAAGTGTTTTTATCCAGAAAAATATAATGCTTGAAATGTATGCCATCGCGATGCCGGCGAATATGCCGGCTACGACCGTTAATGATGACAGTAGGCTGAAATATATGGCTGGGCGCATATGAATCTCGCCGTTCTTAATCCGTTCCATGACATCGTCCGAGATACTGTGTTTATCTTTGTTCATAATTTTACTCCTTTCTCCTCGCATATTCTTTTGAGCTTGGCCTTTGCGCGCGCCGATCTTACGCCAACGGTGGCAATCGGAACTCTTAGTACGTCTGAGATTTCAGAATACTTCATATTTTCGAAATATTGCAGCATCAAGATTTCGCGGTATTTGTTATCCAGATTATCAAGGCATATTTTCAAGTTGGTTTTTAATATTTTTCTGTCAATTTTGCTGATTATATCCGATTCGTGATCAGCCTCAACGATATTATCGACTTCAACATTCCGATTGATATGCCGCTCTTTTTTGATGGCATTCATGGCTTCGTTGTGGGCTATACGGTATATCCAAGACGAAAATTTGTATTTTGGGCTGAATCCCTTTAGATTTTGAAAAGCTTTGATAAAAGTCTCCTGAACAACATCTTCGACCGATATTTGATCACGCGTCAGGTAAATTACATATCTGAGCAACTTCTGCTCGTATCGGGCCATCAGTTCTCCGTACGCATCAAAATTACCGCTAGTTATTTCGGCTACTATGTCCTCATCCGGCCGTAATGATTCTTTCCCCATCTGTAACTATTATCTCATTTTATTGACTGATTTGTTCATTTGCCTATATCTAATACACCTCGAGGTGTATTTTTGTTTCAAAATCCGTGAAGTTATACTTCAGGGTTTGACACGTATTTGCATAACGCTTAAGCTAGTTGTTGAAAGGAACTATTTACATGAGCAAAAAACGGTTTCAAGCGTTCAAGATTTTTTTGCTAGGCGGAATAACATGTCTGGCATTAGCGTCGCCCGCATTGGCAGTCAATAATAACGGGGGGACTAACGGGCAGTCAGATAGCTCGAATAATCAATCCGATAACTCGAATCAATCCGACGAAACAGGTAAACTGGAGGATAGTAAAAAGCAAATTTGCGAACAAAACGAGAATCGCATCCAGAGTATGTTTACGAACATGAATCAACTGGGCGAAGGTCAGCTAAATCTGTTCAGTAATGTCTCGGAAAAAGTTCAAAGGTTCTATACCGATAACAAGCTGAACGTGGAAAATTACGACCAATTATTAGAACAGATTAACGCCACCAAGGAGGCGGCGCAGCTTGCAATCCAAGTCACCGTCAGGACTTCAAGCCAATTCGGTTGTGACCAAGATGACCCCAAGGGAACAGCGAATCAATATAAAGTACAGGTAAAAACGCAAGTGCAAGCATTGAAAGATTATCGTACGGCGGTCAAGAACTTGATATCGGCCGTTCAAACGGCCGCACAAACTAGCAGCCAGGAAGGACAAGAGTAATGAAAAAGAACGGTTTTTCGGTAATTGAGTTAATCATCGTCGTTGCAACGGTCGTCCTTCTAGGGGCAGTGGGCTATGTAGTCTATGATAAGTTCTATGGCCAAACGGCAACCGAAACGGCAAAAAGCGTTAGTGCCGAAGATTTGCCCGTGGCGCCCGAAATTGAAACGGTAGCTGATTTAGGCGAAGCTATTCAGACTATAGATTCGGTTGATTTGGATTCAAGCGACAGTATCCTTTCTGACTTGCAAGCGGAATTGGACAAATTCTAAATAATCGACCCTTAATAAAAGTATGCCCGGTCTTGAACCGGGCTGCTTTTTATTATGATAACATTACCGATTTGATATAATTTAATCGTAATGGAGTTTGATTTATGAAAAGATTTTCGATTATTTTGATTGCTATTGCCCTGCTGATAATCGGCATTTCGTTTCTGACAGGCGGTGAAAAAACTTTAAGCGCCAAAATCAAAAACGGCGACGTACAACTGATTGATGTACGCGAACCGTCGGAATATTCTGCCGGCCATGCCGACGGTGCTATCAATGTCCCCCTGAGCGAGATTCAGGAAAACAAACTATCCAAAATCAGTAAAAGTAAACCTATTTATGTATATTGCCGGACCGGCAAACGCGCTACCACGGCTAAAACCACTCTTGAAAAGGCCGGCTATAAAAACGTAACTAACCTAGGCGGGTTGAGCGATTGGCAGGACGACGGCGGAAAGGTTTGCGCCTCGACCAAGCCGGCTTGCTAAGAAAGGCTATCGATTATGATTACATTCAAAACCTCAAAACGCGAAATGAACCGCCGCAAAACGGCTTTCGCTACATTATCGGTCAGCCTGATGATTGGTTTTATTCTGGCGTCGTGGGTTTTTAGTTTTCCGGTTTCGGCGGCCGGATATATAATTATCGGCCTGACATTTCTGTTGACATATTTATTCTTCGACAGGTTTTTCGATCGATTGTTGACTAGCAGGATTATAATTTCGGACGAATGGCTAAAAAGGCATACCGACCGCGGCGAGGAAAGCTATTTGATTGCTGATATCGACAAAATTAGAATCAAATGGACAACCAAAGCCACGATTCGTGAAATGTGTATAGTACTTCGTAACGGCAGTTATTTATACATTAACGGTCTGACTGATTTTGAAAAATTCAAATTGGAGCTGATGCGACGAGTTGGCGGTAAAATCAAGTTCAAGCAGACATGCGAACCGATTAACTTTGACCACCCGCTGTTTTATTCGGTGTTGGGGCTTCCGATCAGTTTTGTCGCCGTATATTTAATGAGGCTGGCTTTTGATCTGAACTACTTTTGGATAAAAACCGTATTGTTCATATTTGCCCTGTTTATTGCCGAACTTGGCATGTATTTCGTATATGTAACGCCGATTGCAAAACGGTACGGCAAACGCAAGAAAATATCGGACTTTATTTTTGGTCTGGTGTTGATCGGTTTTGCTATCTGCTTTATAACTGTTGCTGGAGTAGTCTATCGCTAGTATCTCATTGGTTCGCCGGTTATGGCGGACCTGATGCCTTCGAATAATTCCGCGCCTATTATTACTGCGAACAGAATGCCGATAAGAACGGACGGTGCTAGACCTATCCACATTACCCACGACCTTTCGCCTTTTCGGTAAGATTTGATATTGAAAACAAATGCAAAGATTGCTAAAGATATGCATAATATCGCGATAATTAACGCCGCAATGGCGCCCCTGTCCTCGCCCAAATAATTGTCAGCTAATGGTCGGATAAATTTGGCGTTTATCCCAAGAATTGGAAAGATGAATATCGAAGCAATTCCAAGCCACATTCCGGTCCAAGTGCTTTTGTTGATCGGTTTATCTTTGAATTTGCTAATCGCTTCCCTGCCCATAATCAACTCCTATGCACACCATTATAACTTTAAACAGCATAAATAGAATAAGGTTACTTTAGCGTCTTGATTTGATATAATCTAGTCTGTGATCAAAACGTTTACGTTTAACACAAAAATATACTATGCTTGCGGCAATTATAAACACAATCTGTAACGCGACCGGTGTCTTTCTAGGCAAGATTATATCGAGTCAGAAAAACATGTCCGGCCTGATTCTGATGAAACTTCAGATGTTGTTCGTCGCCGTGATCATGCTGGTGCCGGTGTTTGTCTGGGGCTCTTTTAAAACGGATATTATATCTTGGAAATACGTCCTGCTGTTCGGGGCGCTAGTCGTCGTCGGCGTGATACAGAACATATTATTTTTTTCGACGCTTCGCAAAAAAAATCTGTGCGAAATCGAGCCGATAACCATACTTGTTACACCAACGACTATCGTTCTTGCGATGCTGCTGTTCCCTGACGAACGAAACTTGTTTTTACTGGCTGTTTCGGCTGTTGCGACGATCGCACTTATAGTGTCAAGATTCGATAAGGGCAAGTTGGATTTTGATAAATATTCGTGGAGGCTGGTTGCTTTTGATATTGTTTACGCAATCGAAGCGATACTAATCAAATACCTGTTGGGGGTTACTAACGCAGTTAGTCTTTACGGTATGAGAACGGCTTTTATTGCCGTGATTTTATTCTTGGTGTTTACAAATATCAAAGTCGATAAAGTAAAAACCAAAGACGCCGGCAAAATTCTATTCAACAGTATGGTTACCTGCGCTGAAAATATCGCCAGGCTTATTGCCATCAGTACGATTGGGATAGTCAATAGCTCGCTTATATTCCTTCTTAGTCCGGTAATCGTCATCATTCTATCAAGGACGTTTCTAAAGGAAAAAATTACCGTCAAAAGAGGTATCGGTGACATCGTGATTTTGGTATGCGTCGTGACGGTCGTGGTATTTTCCTACTAATCGCTCGTATTGTTAATAAAGCTAGCGTTTAGTATTGTTAATCTATGAACAAAAAAGATAACAAAAACCTCAAAAGGAGGCTCACGAATTTTTTTGGAGCTGTCGGTTATTTTGTATGTTCGCTGCAGTGGGCTTGGATGTTGATGTTAAATTTCAGTTTGATCAAGGCGGTCGTTTCTTATCTGAGCCAGAATTCCAACACCGAGTCTGGCCGGCCGCTTGCTGGTTTTGATCTGGAATCCAATTTAATATTTATCATCTTGGCTGCCGTTGTGGTCGTAATGATAGTGTCGTTGGCCATATATAACCTGATTACTATGCCGGCAGTCATAGCAAAAACCGGCAAAGCCGCCGTCCAGCAGACTGCTAAAAGTTTAGCCCCGGTTGTGATAAAAGCCGGACACATAAAAGATACCAAAAAACGCCGCCTGGTTTTGACATCGCGCCTTGTTCTGACCCTGAAAGTATTTTTAATAACTGTCCCCTTCGCATTTTCCTATACTTCAAAATTTTTACAGGAACAATTCGTCGATTATTACGCGGCTATGTATGTCAGTGTGCTACTGCTGTGTTTCAGCCTGATTTGTTTTACGATTCAATATGTTTTAGGCAGGGTGCTATCGGTCGAAGCGCGGCATCTTTGGTAAAAAAATTGATATCGCTTGTGCTATAATGTGCCCTAGGTAAATTAAAAAGGATTCGTAATATGACATATAGGAAATTATTACTATCACTAGTATTTTTCGCCGTTGTTGGCGTAACGATATTAGGCAACAATGCTCTCGCCAAGGCAGAGGATGGCGGTCGCACGGGCTTGACGCCTAGGGAAAAAACTATCCTCGAAGATCGAAAGGCTGAAATCAAGGAAAGGCTTGCCGAAATCAGAGAGAGAAGCCAAACCAGGCTTGAGGCCCAAAGGCTAAGGAATTGTGAAGCTCGCCAGCAAAAAATCAACAGTATTTTTAGCAAGGCTACCGAACAAAACGAAAAGCAATTGGCCGTGTTCCGAAAAATCCAGGAGAAAGTCGAAAAGTTTTACGAGGGTAAAAGTCTGTCAAGCGATGATTACAACGACGCCGTTACTGTCGCTAACGATGCTTACGCAGCAGCAGCTGCAGCTATCGAGGCATCGGCCGAAATAACGTTTGACTGTTCCACGGCCGACGGCACAAACCCAGGAGGAGTTATTAAAGCAGCAGTAAGCTCAAGACATGAAGCTTTGAAAGCTTACCGCACGGCAGTCAAAAATCTGATACTCGTCGTCAAGCACGCCAACGGTACGAGCACTACAGGCGACTCCGATACGGATACTGATACGGATACCGAATCACCTACTCCGACTCCGACGGATACTTCAACTCCAACACCGACACCTACTCCGACCCCGACGCCGACCGACGAACCTACCCCTACCCCATTTGAAACGGAGGTACAGTAACCATGAGTAATAAACAAAAAGGATTCACGCTAGTAGAAGCCGCCGTCATAGTCGTAATAGTCGCCGTCATAGGTATTATCGCATGGAAGGCTTGGGAAATGATTTCCAGCAAAACTAGCAGCACGACCGACAGTATCGTTCAAGTGCCAGAGACTATCAATAATTCTTCCGATCTAGACAAAGCTTCGGCCGCACTGGATGCAACGAATATCGACGGGACCGAGTCATCTGAAATTTCTTCCGAATTGAGCTTCTGACAGTTCATAGATAATCATGGAAAAAACAAATACTCCGATCTTTGAGCTGTATTGGATAAGTTGCTAAAATGCTGCCACATCTGTTGATTACCCTATTGATTACATACGTTCTAGTAATGTATCAACTATTGGGTCTAGAATTAATATCGTTAATCGATTGGCTTTACACTACTATCGCCGCCGTCATATATTTTGCAATCAAAGAAACCGGAAAGTTGATAAATCTGTCATTATTTGCAAAAGCGATAAGAATTTCATAAATGAAAAAATCCACACCAATTATTGTTACGGTAGCTAAAATAATCAAATTACTACTTTTGTGCGCTATCTTTATTGTTTCTTTGGTGTACATCATGTTTACATTATTTCTTTATTTTACCCAGGATAAATACATATTTTACCCACAACCGTTAAATGTACAGACGACAAGTATTTTCAAGCAATACAGTAACGTTGATGATATCAGTATTAAAACGCCGGACGACAACGTTCTTAACGGCTGGTTAATTAAAAGCACAAAATTCGGAAAAGCCCCACTTGTAATATATTTCGGTGGTAATTCCGAGGAAGTTTCCGATATGTTCAGTACCGCGAATCAAATCAACGACAAGACGTGGGCACTAATAAATTATCGCGGGTACGGGTCTAGCTCGGGGAGCCCAAGCGAAAAAAGCTTATTTAACGATTCGCTTTTGATTTACGATTATCTGCAGGCTAGAAAAGATGTTGATAATCAAAAAATTATTGTGTTCGGGCGAAGCCTTGGTTCCGGCGTTGCGGTGTATCTGGCACAAAATAGACAAGTGGACAGAATGATACTCGTTACGCCTTACGACAGTATGACAAATATCGCACAGAACAATTACCCGTTGATACCTGTGCAATTTCTTTTGAAAAATAAGTTCGATTCCCTATCGAGGGTAAATGATATCAAAGTTCCGGTTTTGGCATTGGCGGCCGGAGATGATGCAACCATACCACTCGCAAATACTCAAAGATTAGTAAATGCGTTAGGCGAAAAATGTGAATTTAAAATAATTCCAGATACCGGGCATAATACTATTAGTAATAATGATTTATATCTGGATTATTTAAATCAATTTCTGGACAGATAAAAACAAGGCATTTTTAAACCCCTCTTTTTGCCTATAGAGGACAGTTCTCTAGATCCATGGCTCACTATGTTCGCCATCTCCGGCTTAAGCGACTACTCTCTCCTCTAAAACTTTAGTTTAACTTAACAATGTCTATTATGCGCCCTTGTAAAAATATATGCTTTTATTCTATTGTTCAATGGCGTTCTTAATTGCGGCGACGGCTGGTGAAGGTTGCAAATCTTCATCCCAAGGCAGGCCAAAGCCGGTTGAGTATATTCCGTTCGATGAAAGGTCGCCCGACGAGCTGTATTTATCGGTAATCCCCCACATCGTGACACCTTCGCAATTAGATTGCTGTATACAAACGCTGATTACGTCGGAAAATACCGCATATTCAGTATCGTTTGTAATGTCCAGTTCAGATATTCTGACTTTTAATCCCAGTTGATTTAATGTCACCATACGGCTGCGCAATTTATTCGTGTCGATGTGAGCATCAGCGCCGTCCGTATCACCTTCGTCGATATGCGTTTGAAAACCGACACCGGTCAGCGGAATACCTTGATTTTTCAGCCTTGTAACTAGGTTGACCATGTCTGCGAAACGGTCATCATCGGATTCCATACCGAATTCATTAATCCAAAGCGTCGCGTTCGGGTCGGCTTCGTGAGCTGCCCGCAAAGCGATTGCGATATAATCAGGCCCCATGGCGTTATACCAAATATGTTTGCGTAAACCGTATTGTCCCGGTTCGGTATCATAATCGGCTAGCGGCTCGTTAATGACATCCCAACTGGCGACTTGGCCTTTGTAGTGCCCGACAACCGTTTTAATGTGATTGACTATTACCTCCTTAAGCTGAGTAGGGCTTTTTGATGCGATCTCTTGGACCCATGCCGGATTGGATTCGGCAAATACCAATGTGTGGCCGTGGACTTTCATACCTGCTTTTTGAGCCATTGCAACGATGCCGTCCATTTCGGTAAAATTGTAATCTTTTTCTGAATTACCCGACAAAGGATGAATGGTTTGGAATTTACCGGCGTTTTCGGTCGTGACGGCGTTGTAATTACCCAGTAAATTCAGGTATCCGCTGTCGCTGACCATTGGGCCAAGCGCGACGGCCGCGCCCATCAAAAAAACGCTGCGCTTTTTTTGGGCCAAGGCGGCAAAGCCGCTAGGATCGGATACGATATTTTGGCTACGGGTATCAACGGCGGTTACACTACCACCATTGAGCCCCGTTATCGCCAGTTGATCGACGTTAAATTTGCTGCCTGATACGCGTGCGTCCATGCCCAACCAGACCTTGCCTGATTTAAAGATTGAACGATCGCTCATAGTAGCGCCGACGGGCTGGCCGTTAAATTTGAACGACAACACGCCGGATTGGTCGGTGACGGTTATCGAAGGAGTCGTCGTCGCAGTAACGCCAATATTTTGCGTAGCTGCCAGATAACCACCCTTTTGATCGCTGATTCTTATTCTTAACATATTGCCGTTCAGATCGATGTCTAATGTCCCCTGTTCGACACGCACTTCGTCTTCGATAATCGGCGGCGTGCCGTATAAACTCAGGCCGATTTCGTTATTAACGCTCGATAATTTATACGTGATTGAAAAATCGCCGCTGACTTGGTACCTTGTGCCGTACAAGTTTACCGGCGGGTTATTTTGCCCGAACGAGCCGTCTTGGTTTACGATTGCCAAATCAGTGCTTGATACCTCTAATTTTGAGTTACTGATAGCCGCTACTCCGGCCATTTGCCAGTGTAGGTTGTTGTTATCGATCAAATTTGTTTCCAAAGAAGAAGATGATGTATTCTGTGAATTTGTCATGGTGGGTTTAGACACGGTTCCCTTCGTCCGGTTAGTCGTGTGTCTAAAGTAGGCATCCGATGCATTATCAGCAAAAATAATCAAAATTGAAAAAATAATTAATAATAAGAATATAGGTCTAGAGCGGACTAAGGCTTCCCTGAATTTATTCACCTCCACAACCCTCATATACTACTTATATTTTAGCATAATTTGGTACATTAGTAAATTAACACGTCAATTCATCGAATGTATAGATGATTGTTTTTCTGATAAACTTAAGGGTAATATGATTGCTAGAACACATGATCTTGCCGCAATTACCGCCCTTGGAGTCGCCTTCGTAAATCTGCCGGTTCAGGCAATCAGTCTGTCGACGGTAATACTGGCGATTCTTGCCAACCTTATCGGCGGCGTTACGCCGGACATCGATCAGCGGACAGCGCCTTTATGGCGCAATCTGCCTATTGGTAAGTATTTCGGCCATTTATTTACACACTTGCTTGGCGGGCATCGTTTTTTGAGTCACTCAATCCTTGGGCTGATTTTGTTCGGTTTTTTGTTTTATTGGATGCTGGTATTTTTTCATCCGATCATGAGTTCGGTAAATATCGATATCGTCTGGTGGGCGTTTACTATCGGTATGCTGTCACATCTGGCCGTCGATTCTTTCAACAAAGAAGGCGTGCCGTGGTTGTTGCCGATACCGATCAGAATAGGTTTTCCGCCTTTCAAGGCTTGGAGGGTAGAATCGGATGGCTGGGCTGAAAAATGGATTATATTTCCGGGGCTTCTGATTTTTAACTGTATATTTTATTTCCAAAATTACCGCCATGTATTATATCTGTTGCGAAACATGATCGCATGATAAAAGCTAATAACTATAGCATGTCATTGAGATATAATAGTAATCAAACACGGGAAAATTATGCCACAAGAACAATCTAACAAGATAAAAATCAAAGCCTCTCAAATCATACTGTTCGTATTGTCGATCATAGCTATATATGTTTTTGCTCCGCAACTGATCGATTTTAAAACTACCGTTACTCTGCTTTGGAATTCGAACTGGCTTTGGCTGGCGGCGGCAGTGATACTGATGGCCTTTTGTTTCTTGGCGGCTGCATACGTACAGTTTGCTGCCGGCTATTATATTGGTAGTGTCCGCATTTTCTGCAGTTACAGTTGGCAGGATCGTTGCTGAACCACTTTTTGCCCTATAGTTTGGGCGTGATAGGTTTGGTAACGCAGTATTACAGAAAACACGGCCAAACGCGGCCGAGGGCGATAGTAATGGCCACTATTCCGTTGGCTGTCGGAGCCGTCACTGTGATACTGATGACCTTGGTTATCTCGCCCTTGACTGTTTTCGAAATTATGAATAATTTTGGCGCGGAATACCGGCCGGAATTGCTATTCGTAATCGTCGATATCGTCGCGATAATCGCTCTTCTGGCGTCGTATTATTTCTGGGATAAATTGGTCGAAGCGATCAAAGAGGCGCTGATCGGTCTGAAAAGCTTGCGCAATATTCACCAAATCATCAGGGTTTCCGGCGGCTCGGCCGTCCAGGCTTTGACGGCTTCATTGGTCTTGTATGCGTCAGTCCAAGCGATTCACGGCCATTTGGGCTTTATTACTTGTACGACTATTTTTATCGGTTCGATGCTTGTCAGTGAAATTACGCCTACGCCGGGCGGCATCGGCGCAACCGAAGCCGTACTGGTACTGGGATTGACCGGTTCGGGCTTAACTGCTTCCGAGGCGGTTTCGGCAACGCTGATATTCCGTTTCGTATCTTATCTATTGCCTTTAATCCCAGGTGCGTTCGCCGTATCGCAGCTGAACAAACACCTCTAGTTTATTGCATTAGGAATTAGTCTTATAATAGAAACACGAGGTGTTTTTATGCAAACGATTGATTTTAAAAAAGATCCGACATACAAAGCAAAAACCAACCCTGAAATTATCAAAATTCCAAAAATGCTGTTTATCATGGTAGACGGCAAAGGCGCGCCGGAATCATCGGCCGGCAATGAAACCGAATTCCAACAGGCTTTCCAGATTTTGTTCGGAATCTTATATACCATCAAGTTCTGGGACAAAAAATTCACGCCGCCGGCGGGCTATGCCAAGTTCACGATGGCCCCAATCGAAGGTTTGTGGTGGACCGAGGGCAAAGAATTTGATATGGACCACCCAGAAAACTGGAGCTGGACCGTCATGCTGCGCGTGCCGGAGTTCGTGACATCTGAATATTTTGAAGAAGTAGTAAATAAATGTATCGAGACCAAGGGTACTAATATCTATCGGAAAGCTCGTTTGGAATATCTGGACGAAGGCACTTGCGTGCAAATAATGCATATCGGTCCGTATAACACCGAACCGCCGACGATCAAAAGGATGCACGAGTATGCTTTTGATAACGGCTATGAATTAGTCGGTAAACATCACGAACTGTATTTTGGCGATCCGCGCCGCACCGCTCCGGAAAAGCTGCGCACGATTCTGCGCCAACCGGTCGAGAAAAAATAATCAGGTCGTATTTTACCGTTAGTTCAAGAAAATGTCTTATTATTAGTCGCTCGCGAAGTTCGCTTTAGTTGTCTTTAGTTTTGGCCTGGAATTAGCGGTACGAAAATATAACCGGGGTGCGTGACGGTTTTGGAATCACTGTCCGAAGTTTTGGTGATTTCAAGGATGTTTTCGCGGACCGGGATAATCAATTTGCCGCCGACTTTCAGTTGAGTTAGCAATTCATTAGGTAATTTGTCAGCCGAGGCGCTGACTAATATACGATCGAATGGCGCGTGCTCGGGCAAGCCGTATCCTTTGCCGGCTTGGAAAAATTCGGCGTTTTTCACTCCGGTTTTTTCGCAATTTTCGCGACCAAACTTGACCAGTTGCGGTATCAGTTCGACGGCATATATCTTACCTTTCGGCCCGACGATATGCGATAAAAGTGCCGTTGTCCAGCCTGAACCCGAACCGACGTCCATGATTTTCTCGCCCTCTTGGGCGTCCAGCCAATTCAGCATCGAACGGACGGTCGAAGGCTGGCTGATAGTTTGACCGTAACCTATAGGCAACGGTGCATCAATGTGCGCTTGGTCGCGCAAAGATTCGGGCACGAAGTCTTCGCGATGCGTTTGTTCGAATGCCTGGCCTACCGTATCCATACTTCTATTATATATTCGTTTCGATTGGCAGACTATACTTGCTATTATAAGAACATGGAAACTGCGGTTAGGGTGAATAATTTGTCAGTTACTCTTGGAAAAGGTTTCAAAGCCCTCAAAAACGTCAATTTGGATCTGCCTGCCGGCCAAATAATCGCTGTTATCGGTCCGTCCGGTGCCGGCAAAACCACACTGATCCGCAGTATTGTCGGCCGTTTGAAAATAGAAAAAGGCAAAATTACCGTTTTTAACGAACCGGCCGGTTCGCCTGATCTGCGCAAAAAAATCGGTTACATGACACAAGAACTGTCGGTATACGCGGACTTGACCGTCAAGGAAAATCTGACGTATTTCGCTGCCATGATCGGCATACCCAAAAAACGTTCCGACGAAATGATAAATAATGTCCTAAAGGCCGTCGATATGACCAATAAA
>JAXDCN010000052.1:0-19113 GCA_034677945.1 Saccharimonadales bacterium (SeqCode) | reverse complement strand
TTGCAAAATTAAATTGCTTCGGCTCGCTGTGACAAGACTTGTGCGAATCCGCGTTGTGCGCCATTCGCGACGCCGAGGAAACCGCTGAGCGGTGCAGCAATGACGCTGACCAACTGACCGCGGAGTTGGTCCTTGGTCGGCAGTTCTGCCAAGGCAATGACTGTCGCCGTGTCAAGTGACGCGCCTGTATTGTCAAAACCAACCACCAGTTTTAATGCCGGATGGCTTTTGGCAAATTTGGCCAAGACCTGGGCTGGCGCGACTTCGTCTTCGGCAGAAAAAGCGTAAACCAACTGGCCGGTCAATGAACCGGTTTCGGCGGCCTTGAATTTGTCGTTTTCTGATAACGCTACGCGAACAAGTCGGTTTTTTGCTACTTTAATAACGACGTTGTTGTCGCGGGCAGCGGCCCTTAAAGCTTGCATGTCAGCGACGCTGAGACCGGTATAAACGGCACCAACGGCGCATTTTGCGTCAGCGAATAACTCGGTTAATTCTGCAACCAAAGTGTTCTTTTTATCGCGTGAAATTGCCATAAAAATCCTTTCTTTGATTATTATTCGACCAAATTGTAAATGTTCAGGCATCTACCTATGGCATGTGAGAGAAACAAAAAAGTCTTTGGATCTCGCACTGCCAAAGACTAACATCGAAAAATAATAGATTTTTCCTCGGTAGCGAATTAAGTCTTGCGACAGCTACTGTCTTTGGTAATGTCTTAAAATATACTACTAGATTACGTATCTGTTGTCAATATTGATGGCGGACAAGAGCTTTACTGATAATTAATCACCATCTAAACTAGATGAATATGTATAGGATGGTGTTGCCGCAAATTTTAGATAAATTCGGTATAAAATACCTCGATATTTTAGATTGCCAAAAAGGTTACCGCAATGAAATCTGGCCGGTCGTCAGAACTGATAAAACGATAATCAGCGTGATTTTTTATAAACGCGAATACGGAATCTTAAAACGCATCGAAATGACCAACAAATCTTCCGAGCACCTGGCGTCAAAAGGTATGCCGGCAAGAAAGCGGCTAGATAAAAGGCTTCTAAGACTTTTGTCGGGCGAAAAGTCCGTCTATGTTTGCGTATATAATTACCTGCCCGGCCGTACTATCCCGTGGGAAGCGTACACGATGAAGCATATTAAATTGCTTGGCAAAGTAATGAGTGACATGCATGCGAATTTATCGGATTTAAACCATGCCGATTACGATTCGGTTTACGATGAATATTCAAAAATTAACTTGCGAATGAAATCGTATTTGCTGGACAAGAATGTTAACGAAGCGATCAGAACAAAATTAGGAATAAATATCGATATTTCTAAAATCGATACTTATTTGCGTCTGATGCAAAAATTAAAGCAGGACTCAAACCAACAAGTGCTACACATGGATTTCGTCAGAGGGAATATCTTGTTTGACAACTCAAATTCCAGCGGCAGTCCGTTAATGATTTCAGGAATCCTTGATTTTGAAAAAACGGCCTATGGTCATCCTGTCATGGATATTGCCCGCACATTGTCGTTTTTGTTAGTTGATTGCAAGTACAAAGAACAATCTAAAGTCGTCAAATACTTTTTGTATTCGGGATACAAAAAACGAGGGCTAAGCAGTGACATCGGTAACACTGACGACAGGGATATCTTGATAGAAATGTTTTTGCTGTATGATCTATATAAATTTTTGCGGCATAATCCTTACGAATCGCTGCACGAAAACGAACACTACCTAAGGACCAGGGATATACTGATTAAGCGCGGTGTGGTATCCTAATAATGACTAATACGGAGAGGTTTTATGCTGAGTTGGAAAAAACGGCTTATTTCGCAAAGTGACTTATTGGATCTGGGCGACAAGCTTAGGGAAAAACAGAAAAAAGTAGTCTTTACTGCCGGGTCATGGGATTTGATTCACGCCGGTCAGTGCAGGTATCTGGAAAAAGCCAAAGAATACGGCGATATCCTTGTCGTCGGGGTCAGCAGTAACAATGCTATTAGACAGGTCAAAGGGCCTAACAAACCAATTTTGGATGAAAAAATCCGTGCTGAAATGTTGACGTATCTAAAATCAGTCGATTTCGTTACTATCCTGCCGGAACCAAGCTGCCAGCCTTCGTTAGGCTTACTAAAACCGGACGTGTTTATTACCGTCAGGGAAGATTGGACCGATGATTACAAAAAATCAAAAGAATATATAACGGTAATCGGTTACGGCGGCGAAGTCATCATGATCGATCGCCAATCGACTGCCGTATCAACGACTCAGATTTTGCAGCGCGCAATCGGCGGTCACTTGAACGACGTTCTAAAGGATTTCATGCAGTACCGCAAGGATCCGATCAAAGAAAGTAATGTACGATAAAGCCCGAAAAAAACAAGAACTGTATCGAGACGCCAGGATTACTGGCAAATATGATGATATCTGGCAATCAACCGGCAAATGCGTATTTTGTGATTTAAAAGATAAATACATTATTTTTGAAGAAAACGGCGTCGTGTTAACGATAGTACTGTTTGCCTACATTGACGGGCATTGTATGATTATACCCCGCCGCCATGTCAAATCGGTCAAAGAACTCACAAATGTTGAATGGGAAACGATTCGAAAATTCATCTATATCGCTAAAAAAATGATTCGCAAGGTATACGGCATCAAGGGTATGCAGGTCGTAATGAAAGACGGAATCGTAGCACAAAGTACGGTTACGGATCATTTGCATTTTCATTGCATACCGTTCGATTCACCCGATTTGTCAAAATGGAATTATCGTCAATTAAAATACACTCCTGCTGAAAACGTGTCATTATACAAAAAAGAAATTAATGGCATAAAAAAACTAGCTAAGCGATTTTCGGAAAAATACCAAGATGAATAAATACGAATACAATTGGTCGGACCTGGCCTTTGCCAGCAAGAAACCTCTGAAGGAACTGGATGCCGTATTCTTTTCGATATCGCGCGAAATGTCCATGCCTAGGTTCACGCAATTAATCAAAGAATATCTGCCGACTGGTAATATCATTGTCGCAGTTACAAATGAACCTTATATCAAAGGTTTTGAAGGCCAACCACATTTTGCAACCCTGCAGCTTGATGATATTCGGTCGCTAGTCGACAAAGTCAATGCATCAAACAGCCCTCATAAAATCGTGGTCCTCCATTGCGTTCAATCCGACATCGTGCCGATATTGGAAAAAATTAAATTCCGCTTCGCGCTTTTTATCAACGGTTCCTGGTTGCACTCGTTCCATATGAGGCCGGAATATTACGCTTTGGTTTCAAGCGGAATCAATTTCAAGCTTGTATCACCTTTTGCTGATGAAGCCGAAGCCAAAGCATATGCTGCGAACCATCAGTCCAAGGTCTCGCTCGGCAAATCTGCATTAACCGATGTCGAATCAATGAAACTGGCGAACGAAATTGCGAAAAACTCATTCGCCAACGAACACCAAACCGGAGCGGTGATTTCAATTAAAAAAGACGGCAAATACCGACCGATAATTGGCACCTATAATGTCGTCGTTCCTTACCAGACTTTCGCTTGGCAAAACGGTGCCTCGCGCGAACGTCATCTGTCACCCATGGGTGATTTGACGCATTATGACACGGTTCACGCCGAAGTTTTAGGCGTCATCGAAGCCCAGAAAAACAAAATCGATCTGACTGGCACTTGCCTATTTATCAACCTTCTGCCTTGTCCGGCCTGCGCCCGAATGCTTTGCCAAACTGATATTTCTGAAATCGTATACTCGCTTGATCATTCAGACGGTTATGCCGTTTCGTTGCTGGAGCGTGCCGGCAAGACCGTCCGTCGTCTGATCGTAAATAATGACATTGTTTCAAAGGAGGACTAGGATGCATCCGGAATACGAATACCTTAAATTGTTAGCCAGAATAATCAAGGACGGCAAAACGAAACAAAGCCGCGGTAACGTGCCGATAAAATCTGTATTCGGCGCACAATTGCATTTTGATTTGCGCTACGGCTTCCCATTGCTAACAACAAAAAAGATGATAGGATTCAGGTCGTTGACGCACGAAATGCTGTGGTTTATATCCGGCGACTGTCAAACCCCAAAGTACTTGAACGACAATGACGTCCACATTTGGGACGCATTTCAGGACGCAAATTCGGTCAAGGAAGGCACTTTAGGCCGGATATACGGCGTCCAGTGGCGCCATTGGCTCAAACCCGACGGAACGCAATTTGACCAATTAAAATGGGCTATCGATGAGGTCAAAAATCATCCGAATTCCAAAGCCATCATCGTTTCGGGATGGAATGCGGGCGAATTATCGGAAATGCGCTTGCCGCCTTGTCATACCCTGTTCCAGTTGGACGTAATCAAAGGCAAACTGTATATGATGTTGTATCAAAGGTCCAGCGACGTATTCTTGGGTTTGCCGTTCAATGTTGCCCAATATGCCGAACTGCTGATGATGATCGCAAAATTGACCGGGCTAGAGGCCCGCGAATTGGTCGTATCGATCGGCGATGCGCATCTTTATGGCAACCAGATTGACGCTGCCCGTGAACAAGTTGTCAGAAAACCGATGCGGTTCCCTAAACTTTTGATTCACGGCGACCAGAAAACCATTGATGACTTCAAGTTCGATGATTTCGAACTGGTCGGATACGAATCCCACCCCGCAATAAAAGTTCCGATGGTAATCGTTTAATTATTACTAACTAATCGTTGATAGATTTCTTTGTGATCACGGCACATTCTGTCGAGCGTGAAACGTTCTTCAAAGTCGCTCCTGCAGGCGTGCCGGTCGATAGAATCGATTTTAGCTAGAGTGCGCGACAATGCGTCTGTGTTCGCTTCTTCCGATAAGCTTTTTTGGACCAGAATCCCGTTTTTGTCGTTAATTACTTCTGGAATCGCTCCGCTTGACAGGCCGATTATCGGAGTTCCGCAGGCCAACGATTCGATCATTACCATGCCGAATGGTTCGTCGAAAGTTGACGGGATTATTAATGCTTTGGCGTTGCCGAGGAATTCGTTCTTGGCGTCGATGTCTTTGATGAAACCGACGTACTTAATATTGCCGCCTATTCTAGGTAAAATTTTATTATCCCAATACGAATCTTTTCCGGCGTCGGCATAATGCTTGCCGGCAATTATTAGTTTTAGCGGTTTCTCGACAGTCGAGTTGTACTTTTCGATCGCGTCGATTGCTAGATGCACTCCTTTTGGTTCGATGATTCTGCCAAAGTAAGCGACGTAGTCGCTGTCATTCGATTCGATAAACTTAAACTGGTTAGGACTAAGCCCGTGGTAGATGTTTCCGACCCAGTTCGTATCCGAGGGCATGGTATTTCGCTGGGCAATTGACAGCGACAGCCAATTTAAATCGTGGTATTTCGGGAATACGCTTTTATATCTGATCATAAAATTGAACGGGTCGTGGTGCGAGAAAACAACCGGCTTATTGCATAATTTGGCAAAATGCAAAGCGATGTCTTCCTCGTTGGTATAAACATGCACCAGGTCAAACTTATCTTTGTTGGCAAGTTCATAAGATAAAGCGATAATTTCGGCTTGGACTTGTCGTGCCAGCGACACGAAAATAAATGGGTGCTTTTTTAATAAATCCAGGTATGAGTCGCCGCGTGCCGTAAGTTCGGTTTCGAAATAACTCATATCCGCGCTGATGTTTCTAACAGATGTGTTTACCGGGCCGGTCGAAAATAGCGTTACTTCGACGCCATGTTTTTTTAAACCTTCTGCCAGTTGTATTGCCAATACTCCAGGCGAAAAAATCACATGAGGCAATATATCCTTATGTAAAAAAATATGCGGTACGACTAAGGCTACTTTTAGGCTAGTCTTTTTTTGGATCATCGTCTTCATCTAGGAAGCTGAGGTCGAAATCTTCGCCTGAATCACCCAAATTCTCGTCGTAATAACCGTCCGTGTTCGTGTCGTCTTTGGTCATAATTTTTTCTCCTACTACCTGAACAATTATGTATAACGTGTGAGTAAAAGTAAATACCAATGCGCCATATGCTAATATATAGCATATGAAATCAATCATCGTGGCGTATGACAGTAATTTTGGGATAGGGGCAAATAACGACTTGCTGTGGGGTCGAAATCTGCCGTCCGATCTGGCGCATTTTAAGTCCGTCACGTCCGGACATGCCGTCATTATGGGCTACAACACCTATAAGTCGATTGGCAGACCATTGCCCGGCCGCAGAAATATTGTCATTAGCGATAACATGCAGCCGATAGACGGTTTTGAGGTCGTGAACGATCTGGCCTCTGCCTACGAATTGGCAGCGGATGACGATGAAATATTCGTGATTGGCGGAGGTTTGGTATATTCGTTAGCGTTCGATTCGGCAGACAGAATTTACGCGACCGAGGTTAAAGCGTCGTTTGACAACGCCAGCGTGTTTTTCCCGAAAATCGATAAGCTTACATGGCGTGAAGTTGCCCGTGAAAAGCATTCCAAGGACGATCTTAACAAGTACGACTATGACTTCGTAATATATGAACGGGCGTAAATTAGTCAGTAAATAATATTACTAACCGAGCCTGCTAGTTCAAATTGTTTTCAATCTTGATGCCGGGGCCCTGAGTGGTGCTGATAGAAAGTGATTTTACGTACATTCCTTTAAGGCTTGACGGTTTTTGGCTTTTTAGGCTTTCAAAGAATGCCATGGCATTTTCTTCCAGCTTAGCGGCACCGAACGATACTTTGCCGATGGCTAAATGAACGATAGCTTGTTTATCGACACGGTATTCGACTTTGCCGGCCTTTGCTTCGGAAACGGCTTTTGCGACGTCATTCGCTACCGAACCGCTCTTTGGATTAGGCATCAAACCGCGGGGGCCTAGCAAACGGGCGTATTTGCCAAGTTTTGGCATGTACTGCGGAGTCGCGATTAAAATATCGAAATTAAGATCTTCTTTGTCCAGTTGTGCCAAGAAATCTTCGTCACCGACGATATCTGCGCCGGCCGTTTTTGCGGCAGCAAACTCTGATTCGGGCGCGAATACGGCTACGCGGACGGTTTTACCGGTTCCGTTTGGCAGTGATACGGTCGCGCGGATGTTCTGATCGGCTTGGCGAGGGTCGACACCCAAGCGGGCGTGGACTTCTACGCTAGCGTCAAATTTCGACGGATTGGTTTTGGTTGCAAGTTCCATAGCCTCGGCTAGTGAATATACTTTGCTTTTTTCGACTAATTCGGCTGCTTTGCGGTAGTTTTTACCGCGTCGCTCGATTTTTGGTCGGGTTACGGGTTTCGGACCTTTTTTGGTACCGGCTGCCTTTGCTTCTTCGGTCTGAGGAGTCGTGTCATGAGCGGCTTTGCGGGCTTCCTTTTCCAGTTTAGCCTCGACTTCAGCTATAGCTTTTTCGCTGCGCTTGCCGGCTTTGGCGACCTTTGGTTCTTCGACTTCAACTGCCTCGCCCGCTTTTTTGATAGCGGCTTCGATTTCGGCAATCGTGTTTTTATCGGTTACTTCCAAACTGAGCTTTACTGCCTGTTCTAATAGATCTGACTTTTTAGTCATATTATCCTTTCTGTGGTACTAACCCGTGTCGTATGACGCGGTCCCATCATTGATTATTATTTTGATATTTTAGCATATTTATTTGAAAAATAAAATAGCTCCTAGCCTAAACTAAGGAGCTATACGGAGGGGTGCGGCTGGTTATGTTTCTAATTTGTCCTCGAAAAGACTACATTGCCCATTGCTAATGTCTACGCAACGAGCGTACACATCGTTGGTAAAAGTCTTGACGCCGTGCTTATCGGTTCTGAAGTGCATCCTTTCATTACTGATTGGCTCGATTTCAGTCGGCAGTTCCTTGCCTCTGCACAAATGGAACTTATGAGAGTCAAACCGCGGCCGGTCGAGCTTTACGCAGATAAAGTTTTCGCACTGATTACAATAAGTAATAACTAGCGGTTCTTTGGGTTTTAAAAATACCCTTTTAAACAAAGAATAACCAATTCCCACTCAGGCACACCTCCTTTTTAAAAATTACTGGACATAAAGATCCAGTTTACAACCTCAGTTCGCACGCAAACGAGACTATAATCATTAATAACACTCTATTTAAATAATGTCAAAAACAAACATCACGGACGATTTGTCCGTGATGTGCTATTGATCAACAAATAACCTTAGTCGACGACTTCGACGCCCATTGATCTGGCGGTGCCGGCGATAATCTTTACGCGGCCGTCCATATCGATAGCGTTCAGTTGGTCTTTTTTGATTTCAGCGATTTCTTCCAGTTGTGCGCGTGTAATCTTGCCGACTTTCTCGACGTGCGGTTTGCCGCTGCCCTTTTGGATCTTGATTTTCTCTTTGATCAATTCGTCGACCGGTTGTCCTAGGCACTTCCAGTCAAACGTCCTGTCTTCGTAGACTTGTAAGTGGACGATTACGTCCTTGCCCATTAAATCCTTAGTCGCTTCGTTGAACGGGTTGATGAATTGCATCATATTCAAGCCCCATTGGCCTAATGTCGAACCGACCGGTGGCCCGGCAGTCGCACGTCCGGCTGGGATGCGCAATTTCAAATTTCCGATAATCTTTTTTGCCATAAAATTTATGATTCCTTTGCCTCGTTGTTAGCGAGTGCGTAACTGGGGTATTATACCTTACGTACCTGTAATGCGTCAAGCTCGACCGATGTGTCGCGTCCGAACATACTGACCATGACTTTAACTTTGCCTTTTTGGTTGTCAATTTCGGAAATTGCGCCGTCAAAGCCTCTGAACGGACCGTCGATTATACTGACGACTTCGCCGATCTTGAAGTCAATCTGATGCTTTGGATCTTCGACGCCCATACGGCGCTTGATTTTGGCGATTTCAGTATCTGATACGGGGGTAGGCTCGGTGCCGGTTCCAACAAAGCCGGTAACGCCAGGGGTATTGCGGATGATGTACCAGGTTTCTTCGGTCAGAATCATCTCGACCAATGCGTAACCTTGGAAAATTTTCTTTTCAACGACCTTTCGTTTGCCGTTTTTGATTTCAATTTGCTTTTCTTTTGGCACCATCACGTCAAATATTTTGTCGGCCATATCAACCGCATTGATTCTTTGCCTGATGCTGTCAGCTACTTTCTCTTCGTAACCGCTGTAGGTATGAATCGCATACCATTGGCGAGTGCCGTCATATTTGGATTTTTTTGCCATAATTTTCCTTTATTTAATGATTAGTTTGAATAATAGATTGAAACCTTCGTCCAATAGGATAATCAGGACGACAAAAAAGGCGGAAAATAGTATCACTGCGAGCGTCAGCCCCCAGGTCGACTTTCTGTCCGGCCAACGAACTAATTTAAGCTCTTCCCATGAACCTTTGAAATATCCGATTATTTTCGAAAATATCGATTTTTTCTTTGGCTTTGTAGGTTTTTCCGTTTCCTTGGCGCTAGGTTTCGTCGGTACTTTAGATGATTTTTCTTTTTTGACCACTTCCTTTACTCCTAACTTAAAAAGTCTGCCTAAAGCAGACTGTCAAGTATTACTTTAGCTTACTGTGTGCAGATAGTCAAGATACCGCATCTAGCAAATGGCAGGTTATATTACTGTTTACTCTCGGGTAATTGAAAACTGAAGGTCGATCCAAAATTCAGCCGACTGCTGACCATGATTTCGGTCCCTAGTTTGCGTGCAAGTTTGTGCGCCACGTAAAGGCCTAAGCCGCTGCCGCCGGTTTCGCGTGTCCTGTAATCTTCGCTGCGGTAAAACTTGTTAAATATTTTCTGCTGGTCGGATTTACTGATACCGATGCCCGTATCTTTGACGGCAAAAGTTATTACGCCGCCCTTGTTTTTCACGATAATAGTTATGGCGCCGCTTTTGGTGTATTTGATGGCGTTGGTAATGAAGTTCTGTAAAAGCTCTTCCAGATAAAGTCGGCTGGCCTGGATTTTGCCTAGTTTCGGAGACAAATCCAAATTGATGTGCAATTTCTTTTGCTTGGCTTCGTCCTTATATTTTTCGTACATCTTGTAGGCGAGTTCGTGAACGTCGATTTCCTCGGTTTTATCGGCGACTCCCCTTTCGGCGCGCGACAGAGTACTTAGATCGTTGACCATGTTCGCTAAGAACATTACTTGATCATGGGCCGTGTTGATGCAGTCTTTCATCATTTGCTTTGTGACGTCCGGGTGGTCCATCATGACTTGGACGTTGGATATGGTACCCTCGGCGATAGTAATCGGAGTTCGCAGTTCGTGACTGGTTACGCTGATGAATTCATCACGCTCTTCTTCGAGGCTTTTTGCTTTGGTTACGTCCCTCATAATCAGTATATAACCGTCGTGCGTCTCGGCTTTTTTGGAACGGCTATAGCTGCTGCGAATCGGTGAAAATATTAGCTCTAGCCTGATAACTTCGCCGTCGCTGAACTTGTAGTTAAGGTCGTCCCTTTTAGCGACGACTTTGGATTTTTGGAACTCTTCGAACAAGCTGACCTTATTTTCTTCTTGATCGGTCAGCGGTAGAATTTCGTCGATATGACGGCTATTAAGACTGTTGTTGGTATCCAGCAGGTTCAAGCATGCCGCATTAAAGATTCGTATAACGCCGTTCATATCCGTGCTGATGACTGCGTCGGACATATTGTTAATAATCGTCAAAACACGGTCACGCTGAAGCGATTCCTGAGCTTTGCTGCGGCTTAATTCCTGTCTGGTGATGTCTTGCGAACGAGAAATACCCAGCGCGATAACGGCCGATATTAATATGGCGACTAACGCTACTAAATCGCGTGTTGCTAGTGACGGGTCGACAAAGTGCCACAAAATTATATCGACTGCGACTACGACTACAAAAGATAAGGTACTGATTTGTAGCCCAAGGTCCGAGAAATTTACATAAGATGCAATCATTAATATCAGCCAACATCCTACAAATGGCGAAAACACACCGGATATGAAAATCAGGTAAGCGCCGGTTAATAAATGAAATGCGATCAATCTGAGTGCAGAGTCAACTTTGTTTTCAACCGGAAAAATGTACTGCAGGATGCACAGATATACCCACCAGAAAGAAAATATATAAAAACCAAAACTGTCTACTGCGTGAGGCGTACGAACTATATTAAATTGAATAAATACACCGTACATAACCAGTACGATTGGTATGAAAATCTCGGCGAACCTGAAAATTTGCGCCGAGCGAGGACTGATACTGGATCCACCCTTAAGCATCTTGTGCTTTATTATACATCGCAAATAATTTTTTATATAGACGGATTTTGTGATTTTAATGCACGTCGATGAGCTTTGTAATTTGGATCTGCCTCTGCGACCAAAGCCCAGAAAGCCGGACCGTGATTCATATGTTTTGTGTGCGATAACTCATGAATAATTACGTAATCTATCAGCTCGAACGGCAGTTTCATTAGCGCGATATTCAAACTGATAGTTCCGCTTGAACTGCAACTTCCCCACCGTCCGCCGGCGTGTGAAAAACGGGTTTTGCTATAGCTTAAATTGTGTTTTTGGGCCAAAAAAGACAGGCGCCTTGGTAAGTAGCTTCTTGCTTCTATCCTAAGCGCAGCAATTACGTTATCACGAATTTTTCTGGATACATCAATGTCATCCAGATTGATGTGCTGCGGTGCTTTTACGATTATCTGGAGGCCATGCCTAGATATACTGACCTCGTTATTATTGGTATCCTGAATAATCAAAGTATGACTTTTGCCGATTAGCATTCCATTTTCGTATTTGTATTCAGGCTTCGCCTGCGCCAATATTCGCCGCAGTTCGTGTCTTGAACTTATCAATAAGTGCTTGACCAGTAAAAGCGGCGCACGCAAAGGCAGCGAAGCGCGAAGTGTTCCGTCGGGTGCGACTCTAACACGAACCTGGGTTGCTTGTGCGCTGCGGCGGATTGTTATTTTGCCAAATTCCTTATCATGAATTATCGGCATACATTACTTTCTATCGTATTAGGAAACTGCGGCTTCTAGGTGTATTAGACGAGCGATTAGCCGTACTTGAAGCGGGCGCATGAGGTTCGATTAAGTGCTTTAGAACGATTTTAAGCTGGCTGGCATAAGTATGCTTGCCGCTAATAACGACGGGTTTCTCGGCCGGGGTTGGTACGGTGAAACGTTTTAATACTTCATTGTATTGATCGATTGATAGCGCGGGCCTGTCGGCACTTTTTTTCGTTGCCCGTTTTCTGGCGGTATCAGGTTCGGTTTGTACCCAAATGAACAAGGGCTGATAACCGGCATCGCGCGATTTTTTGGCTATCAGGTTGCGCTCGACGTGAGTGTCCGTTTGACCTTCGTATACGATCGTGCGGCCGGTCTTGAGCACTTCATTTATCATGTAGTTTGCAACTTGGCCGATAATAGCATTTTCATCCTTGCTGAATGTCGGTGCGCTGAATAATTCGCTACGTATACGATGAAAACTGATTAGCGGCGCGTTGAAAGTCTCGGCAAAGTGCTCCGCAAAAAAACTTTTGCCTGATCCCGGTATGCCGACCATAATTATCAAATGCGGCTTGCTGGCAGTCGTTGATTTCATATATGACAGTATAGCAAATCTATGACAAAATACATATATGGATAAATCAAATGCATCTCTTGAAGGAACAAAGTTATTTGCATACGATCCCGTTGGTATCGTTGCGGATCTAAAGATAATAGATTTAGAAAAAGGCTCTGGGCCAGTCGTATTAGAAGGTGCGACTATTAAGGCTCATTACACTGGGGCATTAGCGTCGAACGGAATAATATTCCAGAGCTCGCATGATTTCGGGCAACCGATTACATTTAGTCTGAACCAGGTAATTACAGGTTGGGGCCAAGGTGTGCCAGGCATGCAGGTTGGTGGCAAACGTAGGTTGATAATCCCCTCCTCGCTGGCGTATGGGCCACGCCAACCGGCGCCGAACATTCCGCCAAATTCCGATCTCGTTTTTGATATCGAACTAATCGCGATTCAATAACAAAAATTCTGTTCTAACAGAGGTAGACAGTTTGACCGCGTTTGTGTATTTCTTTATAATAATATTAGAAGCGTCGGAAAGGAGGTTATGTGGCTTCAGGTTATTAACGTTAGTTACTAACTATAAGGAGGTTATATGAGCAAACTAGTGAGGTTTGATCCATTCGCAGACTTAGAAGCATTACAAAGGCAATTATTTGACGTTGGCGACGTAGCTTCAATACGCAGCGTTCATATGCCAACGACTGATATATATACCAATGACGGCAAGGAAATGGTCGTAGAGGCACACCTGCCAGACTTCAAAGAAGAAGACATTAACGTCAGCGTAGATGACAATTATTTAATTGTTCAGGCTGAAAAATACGACAAAGAGGAAGACAAAAAGAAAAAGAAATATATCGTTCGCGAAAGCAGCAGCAGTCTTTATAGGCGGATATATTTGCCTGAGCGTGCCGACAGTAAGGCTATAAAGGCGCATTTTGATAACGGGGTTCTGAAGGTTATGGTTCCGTTCAAGGAAATTCCAAAGCCTAAAAAGATCGCGATTGCCAGCAAAGCTGCTAAAAAGACTAAATAGAAATCAGTTTAAAATCGATTATTTAGTTATGACCTGAGTTGCCGTTATATAATACGGCCGTGGGTAATATGAGTTTCAAAAAGCTTACCGTAATTGCGTTCATTATCGCTCTGACGTCGATACCGGCATTCTTTTTTGCTAGCGCGATGATTCCGCATATTTCGCCGAATCGGCCGGCACTTGATGACCTGATTTTTCAAATTACGCCTTTTGTCCCATGGTTGCAATACGGAGCCGACTTTTTTGTAGCCGTCGCACTGATATCGATAGTTATTTATCTTTTTCCAAAAAGAACACAAAAGCTACCGCAGGTCGTCGCCGCCATCGGCGTGATGGAATGGGTACGTTCGTTTTTGGTCGCGGTAACACCTATTGGCGGCCCGGCTAGGCCAGATATTCACTATGGGATAACGCCTTTGATTTTAAACGGGCCATTCCCGTCGGGGCATACAGCCCTGGTGTTTATGTGCTATTTATTCGTAGATAAGAAGCAAGCCCCAGGTTTAAAGAAAATATTGCTGGTTTCGACTATCGGCGAAATAATTTCGTTGATATTATCGCACGGCCACTATTCCATAGACGTGGCTGGCGGTCTGTTGCTTACCTATGTCGTGTATGATGTTTTTATTCGGCGAAAATGGTTCGAATTCAAAGCCTAGATACGCAATATATTTATTGATGGGCCGGAATGAAGGGAAATTTTCGTGCCTGGTTCGATGTCGGTATTTTCTCCGTCGGACTGCAGAGTCGTATCAGAAAGAACCAAGATGTCTTTGGTTTGTCCGTTTGTGATTCTGTGACCGTCGGCGATACCAAATGCTCCTAGACAAAATTTACCCATCATGCGTGATTTACTATTTGCTTCAATCAAAGTAAATTCCGGACTGAATGTGAAATTATGCTTGGTTTGAATATATCTGGCCATGCGGTTGTTGATCGCCAAGATTTCTAATGCTTCGTTTTGCCTATCGTCCGAGTCTAAATAAATAAATGGCCGGGACGCAGCCACTGCAGTTGCGGCCCTAATTTTAGCTCCAAATTCGGTCGAATCTTGGCATTGGTAATTATTGATCGCTTTGGCTGCCTGGCCGCTTGCGCCGATTCCGATATAACCTAATGCGCGAATGGCTTTCTGGTTTTCATTCTCTTTTTGAATGAGAGCTTCGATACTGTAGGCTGGTTCGGATGAGCCGTCTTTTAATACTTCAATCATGCTTGATCTGCCGTAAAGTCCGGTTGCAATATCATTGGCGCCACCAAACGGGCGCGGCACGATTGTGTTCGAGATCGAATTGTTTATAGCATAGCCGGCAATTCTTGCTATGGTGCCGTCGCCTCCGCAGAGAATTAACAAGGATTCGTCCTTGATGCCTGAATCAAGTTCGGCGTCGCTAGGCCGATTGATTACGTCGATTTCGGTCGTATTAAAACCGTATTCAATCAGCGGTTCGATTACCACTCGGTCAAATTCCAGGTCGCTATATTTCTTTAGTTTTGACGATTGCTTGTTTTTAATTACCAAAGCATGTTCATACGAACGATTCATAAAACATATTATAACATAAATACTATACAGCGCAAAAACGCGCGGGCCTAGTTGTGTCCGCCAGTATGTCTTTAGATTACGATTATTTTGCGACTAGTCGTTTTTAATATTGAAACTATCGCTGCTTGCTGGGTTATTCGCGTAAAGTGTAAAGTTTTGGTAGGTGTTTGACGCCCCGTAAACATATGAGTTACCAGTCGAAGCCTTAAGGCAGTATTGGTCATCCGAAGGATGGACGGGGCAGTAATCGCTGCTTAGTGAGGTTGGGTATGACCCATGATCGACGTAATACATATTCAATACATTTTTGCTGGTGACTAAATCCGACATCATAGATGCGTTAACAATTCTTTGCCTGAGAGTTGCATAACCTGCGAAGGCCAGGGCGGTCAATATCGATATAACGATTATTACGACAATCAGTTCCAATACGTTTAGCCCGATTTGATTCCGTCCCAGCGCAGTGATGATTGCGCCGGCGATAAAGTACATAATTGATTCTGCTAGGCAAAAGACTCCGCAAATAAATGCCGCAACGCCGACAATATTATTCTCAATTCGGGTTCCCGTGAGTTCGCCTATGTAAAAGACTGTCGCGGCAATTGCAAATAACCCAGTCGTAAACAACAAGAAAAATATATATTTTTTACGGCAGGAATCGGCCGATATTGCCTTTCCATTAAATTTTGCTTTTGTCTTTGCCAATTTCTTTTTCATATTGTTTGCGTCCAAGAATGCGCATTAGTCGTTATTCAATAGTAACCACTTGCCTTCTGACACGACTTCGACGTTTCCGTCGACGATCTTGAGTGCCGACTGGTCGTCGATAGTATATATCGGTTTGTCTACCCTACCGGCTACGCTGCGGACGTATTCTTCGTTTCGGACTTCATAATGCTCAGGTGAGTTGAAATGCGGCTTGAATACGAAATCAACCAAATGTAAGGTTTTGGCTGAAGATTCGCCGGCCGGGCCTAATTTGTCCATATCTTCATCAGTTAGCGGTTCATCATGCGACAAAGCCTGTGAAGTCAAGCGCAAGCTGTCGCCGGCCATCATGCTGCCCGGGCTGATACCGGCATAGACTCTGGTTTCCAATAGTTCCGGCAGGTAATCGAATAGGCCTTTTTTCTGCATCCAGTAACTTAGGTAAAAAGCATTACCGCCGCCGACAAATATTACGTCGGCATCGCTAAGCGCCGCTTTGATTGCCTCGGGCGTAAGCGCGGTCAGTTCAATCAGGTCAACGTGATAGCCCTGTTCTTTGATTCGATTCAGATTATCGATCATCCAGTTCTTGTCACCGCGATCGGCATTGGCGCCGGTCGGAATAAAAGCGACTTTGGTTTCGCTCGGCTGCTTGCCTACCAAATCCGCCAAGGCCTGCGCAATACTGTTATTCGTGAGTCCTAATGATGTGAGTAATAGTTTCATGAATCGAGTATATCAAACCTGACTATACATAAGCGATAATAACGTGGTATATATGGATTATGTCGGATATGCAGGACATTGTTGGCAGCGACCTTAATTTTGACCAAAAGTCAAAGCCTGAAAAGTATCATTATTCGCATATTGACGTCAGCTACGTTGCCGACAATATTGACGAATATATAATTCCGGAATGTCAGCAGGCTTGTAAATTGTTGTGGGACAAAAATATTTTCACCTCGCTTTGCACTAATTATGATAATGACTACACGGCTATCGCCTTTGCTGAATTATCCGTCCAAAACCAAACGATATTCTATGAACTTTCACAGAGTGATAGCCGTTTTACGCGCTGGAGAGGTTGTTCGGCTATCAGCGTAGAAGCAGTCGGCCCAGACGTTGCCGCGATATTGAACGGACTGACCGAACCGTTTCGGATGCAGGATGTGATGTCGAGCGGTTTTTATACTACCCAAGATTTTTTGATAGAACGAGGTTGCTATAATGTTATCGACAATCCCGCTTACGTCAGATACGACACGCCCAAAGATCCCGAAGATTTGCAGTCGATGATCAAACACATCGAGGATTACAATGACAATACGCCGTATGTATTTATTTTTGACGAGTCCAAGGTAACGAAACCGATTGAGGAATACTTAAAAGAAGTCGGATTAACCGAGTTTTATATCCCTTACGAAGGTAAAATCTATAAAAACGAATTCTATTTCAACGCCCACAAAAAATACCTGTCATACATCGGCATGACCAGTTTGTTATAAAATTATTTTTCCAAGCTGTAGTTGGGGGCTTCTTTGGTGATTATTACGTCGTGTGGGTGGTTTTCTTTCAGACCGGACGGAGTTACGCGTATGAATTTCGCGTTCTTTTGCAGGGCTTTGATATCCCTGGCGCCGCAATAGCCCATACCGGCTTTCAAACCGCCGACCAGCTGATACAGGATATCCGCCAAGTCGCCTTTATAGGAAATCTTGCCGACGATGCCTTCGGGCACGAGTTTCTTGGTTTCTGCTTCCAGATCTTGGAAATATCGGTCTTTCGAGCCTTGTTCCATGGCTTCGACCGAACCCATGCCGCGGTAAACTTTGAATTTTTTACCTTCATAAATAACGGTTTCGCTAGGTGATTCTTTGACGCCGGCGAATAGTGAACCGGCCATTATCGAACTGGCACCGGCAGCCAAAGCTTTTGGTATATCACCGCTAAAGTGTATGCCACCGTCGGCAATAATAGGAACATCCTTGCCTTTGATGGCCTGAGCGATTTCATAAACAGCCGAAAATTGCGGAAATCCAACGCCTGCGACTACCCGCGTAGTACATATCGAACCGGGGCCGATACCGACTTTGATGGCGTCAGCGCCGGCTTTGATCAAATCATTCGCGGCTTCGGGGGTTGCGATATTCCCGACAATGACATCCAATTTTGGAAATTCTTTCTTTATTTTCTTTAGCGTTTCGATAGCGCCCTTGGTGTGAGCATGTGCGGTATCGATTACGATTACGTCGACACCGTTTTTAACTAGTGCCGAGACCCTGTCTATAGTGTCGCCGGTCACACCGACGCCGGCACCGACACGCAATCTGCCTAATTTATCACGGCAAGAATTTGGCCGGAATGTCACGTTGGCGATATCCTTGTAAGTAATCAATCCGACAAGTTTGTTGTTTTTGTCGACAAGCGGTAGTTTTTCGATCTTGTATTTAGTAAACAAGGCCTCGGCTTCTTTTAAAGTGGTCTTTGCGCTTCCGGTAATCAGATTGGACTTTGTCATGATATCCGACACTGGCATTTTCATATCTTTTTGGAACCTCAGGTCGCGGTTGGTTAAAATGCCCTTTAGGTACATGTTTTTATCGACGATCGGTATGCCGCCGATCTTATTTTCACGCATTATCTGAAAGGCTTCTTCTAACAAAGCATTTTCTGGCAAAGTAATCGGGTCGCTTATCATGCCGCTTTCAGATCGCTTGACTTTGCGCACTTCGCCGGCTTGTTTTTCGATACTCATGTTTTTATGCAAGATACCGATGCCACCTTCTTGGGCAATAGCAATCGCCAGTTCGCTTTCGGTCACGGTGTCCATGGCGGCGGAAACGATTGGGATATTGATTTTGATATTCTTGGTCAGCTGTGTCGACACGTCAACGTCGCGCGGCAGAATTTCGGAATACTGCGGCACCAGTAAAACGTCGTCGTATGTTAAACCTTCGTTGAAATTGTCATTGTCGTTTTTAATCATATTCAAAACAGATTAGCATATAATTTATCGTTTAGTAAATATATACTTTAGTAAATAATTTTCAGTATCAACACATATTATGAAGCACAGGCAAACTTTTATGTATTTTGTTTCTAAACACCGACATTGTTAGAATCGTATCAAACGTATAAAATACGGATATGATAGAAAATTTCGAAGGAATGCCTAATATATCTATGAATATGAACGAATCAGACAACAGCCCTGAAATATACGAACCGATTACGGAGCGCGAAGTGCCTAGTTTGTCCGAAGAGCAACTGGCAATGTTCAGTTTAGAATCGATACGTTCGCAGGAAGTCA
>JAXDCN010000051.1:0-5702 GCA_034677945.1 Saccharimonadales bacterium (SeqCode) | reverse complement strand
ATCAAAGCGCTCGATGAACAGTTGCTCTGTCAGGCCGAGAACACCGTCGATATGGAACAGGTTTTACAATACGCGAAGTACCTGTTGAAACACCTCTACGAACTTGTATTTAACACTAGTAACCCGCTCCGCCGCTCGGCATTTTTTGCTCTCATATTCAACGCTATGCCAACGTACGCTGACATAGACTTTGAAACACCAAAAAACAGCCCGCCAACAGATATGAACGGACTGTTTCAGGTAGCACTGGGCTACAAATCTACACTTGGAGGGCCAGGAGGGACTTGAACCCTCGACATTCTGCTTAAGAGGCAGACGCTCTAACCAGCTGAGCTACTGGCCCGTTACGAAGAAACATTGTACACTATTACCTCTGTTAATGCAACTTGCGGACATTGCTTTACTTAAACGACGCGGCTGACGATGTCCAGCGCGACAAACCATGCTACAGAACTAAAAAATATCGTGATTATCATCGATGTTATCATTAGATTATGAAACAACAATATACCCAGCCAGAACTTGAAGAAATATTGTCAAAGACGGCACAACGTAGCGGTTGGGATTTTTCGGTTATGAAAACGATTAGACAACCGGTCCCTTGGGATTATATCGAAGTTGCCAAGAAGTATATTAAAAAGTCTGATTATGTTCTGGATATTGGTACCGGCGGCGGAGAAAACTTTCTTAAATTAGCGCCGTTTTTCAGGCAAGGACTTGGTATCGACATTGATCCTCAAATGATTGAGGTAGCGAAGAAAAATGGCGCGGGTTTTAAAAATACGGATTTCAAAGTAATGAGTTGCGAACTTGAAGGCCTAGAAAATTCATTTGACGTAATATTGAATCGTCACGCTCCTTATAATCTTGAAAAAATATATGGGCATTTAAATCCGGGTGGCTATTTCATAACCCAGCAAGTCGGTGAAAAAAATATGGGAAACATAAAAAGAGTTCTTGGTCTGAATGTAACTGATTCTCCCGTAATTAAAGACGAATTTAGCAATGTCGGTTTGAATATCATCAGCTTCCGCGAGTATGACGTGGAATATGTGGTTAAAGACATTGAGTCATTGGTTTTTTGGTTGAATGCTCTTGATATGTTGCACTCTAATTTATCTGGCAGCGAAGCGCTTAAGAACGTTTCGATTTTGAACGACATATTGTCAGATAATGTTGATGTCAGGGGTTTTGTGACGAACGAACAACGTTATCTGGTCGTTTCGCAAAAATAATTTCAACAAAAAAATACCTCCGAATTGCTTCGGAGGTTTGTTAGTGAGGGAAAGGGTGGTGGTTTTACCATTCGATTATGACGCCGTTTACGACGCCTTTGCCACTGGTAGGCCCCCAGAGTAGATCTAGCACAAGGCCATCGGCGGCATAACCCGCCTTCGTGAACCAGTCCACGAGGATATCGAAGATTATGTCTCGGATGGTGTCGCGCTTTTGTTTGTCTGGTAAAGGTTCTGTAAATTGAACCTTTACCCATACACTAGGTATGTTCAGGTCAAACTTGTCAAAGTCATGGCACATTAGCTGTATAGCCTCGAACGGGGTGTCTTTGTCGAGCCCGAGCGCCTCTCTGTTCTTGTAGAAACTGTAAGTTAACGAACGAGCGAAATCGCTCATAATCACGAAGCGCGTTTTATCTGGGCCCAGGGTTGATTGATCCTTGTCGTCGGCGATTCTGATGCGGTAACTCAGTCTGAGGTAAACATCGATAAGGGGCATTGTTTCCACCTCCTTTCATTTTTAGGTACTTGCCGCAATAACGCATACGGCATGGGCGAAAAAAATTTATTCACAACCACCTCACTAGTAGATTGGAATATATATTTTATAACATATTAATGTACGATAAGTCAATTTTATTTGATAATCCTGGTAGATCTAACGACACATCGACAGGTATATACTAATTAACATGGAAAAAACACGGATTGTTGATTTTATCGGTATGTCTATAGATTGGCAAGTGATTGTTGCAGATCCATCTGATCAGCTAAAGATAAAAATTAAAAATATTCTTGATACGCTTTGCAAATCCTCAATCGGAAAGTCGATATGGGTGATGCCATCCGGCCAGCTTCATTTCACTTTATGTACTTGTAAGGACGAAAAACTTACAAAAGATGAGTACAAAATAATTCGTGAAATTCTAACTAAATTCAGATCTATTAAAGTTCGTTTTAACGAAATCGAGGCAAGCCACGATGCTATCATCATAAAAGGCGACGACAATGGCGTGTTCGATAGTATTCGTAAAGAAATTGCCAGTTTGGTGCCAAAAATTACATTTCCGAATATTGTTCACTGTACGATTGCCAGATATACGGACGAGATTGAACTGCATGAAATAAAAAAAGTCATTTCAAAATTATCGATCAATTACGAAGGGGAAATAAGCGAATTACATTTAAGGAACTTGCACAAATTACCGATGCAAGAGTGGGAAAACATTTTTGAATTTAAATTGTTATAATCAAATTATGCCTGAATCATACGAATACGAAAATCGAAAAGGAATAAAAAATATTTCTTGGGATGATTTTTACGGTCTATGTAAAGGTCTTGCCTTGGCCGTAGAAGAATACAAACCGGAAATAATCGTCGGTATCGCGCGCGGCGGACTTTACCCGGCTACGTTGATGTCACATATGTTACTGACTGAGCTTTTCGTCATCAGGTTGACCAGGCGGGTCAACGACAAAATTGTTTATCACGACCCGGTCTGGATCCAGCGCCCGACGGAATATTTGATAGGCAAGCGCGTTTTGGTAGTTGATGAAATTTGCGATACCGGCCAGACTTTGCGAATCGTCAAGGGCGAACTGGAACAAATCGGCGCGTCGGAAGTCCGCACTATGACGCTTTATGCCCATGAAAAATCGGCCGATACGCCTGATTATATCGGTATAGTTACGGACGAGTTGATTTTGAACCCTTGGGACAGGGAAGTGTTGGTCAATGGCGAGTTCGTTGTGCACCCCGAATACATCGAGGCTTTAAAACACCAAAATAATGACCAGACGACAGACTACAAACTGGGTATTGAAGCCATTAAACCAGAAAAAGTCAGGAATTAAATTTTGATCAAAGCGATTATTTTTGACTTTTTCGGCGTCATTAGAACTGATCCTTATGATGCATGGTTGAAATCAAATGGTTTTGACAGAAAAGGCATTTTTTTAGAAATATCACGAAATAACGATGCCGGATTAATAAATGATGAGCAATATTATAAATTACTTTGTTCTTACACTGGTCGAACAGTTGTTGAGGAGAAAAAGAGATTTGAAACTACCGGAATGATCGACCTTGAAATGCTAGGGTTGATCGGAGCGATGAAACCAAATTATAAGATTGGGTTGCTGTCAAATGCGGCTTCAAATTTGATACGGGATATTTTTACATTGAACGATCTTGGAAAGTATTTCGATGAGATAGTAATTTCAAGTGAAGTTGGCTACATCAAGCCAAGCAAGGAAATTTTTAATATTATGCTTGATAGATTAAATATTCAAACATCAGAGGCACTCTTTATCGATGATAATCATCGTAATATTGAAGGAGCTGAAAAAATTGGTATAAAAAGCATCCTTTTCGAATCAACAGATCAAATTACACGCGAATTGCAGAAAATAAATATCAGATTTTGATCAATAATGTTGCCAACATCCGGTTGCGGCGAGATAATGGAATTATCAACATAAACGGAGGCTAGGATGGAACAGGCGTTTAGCGTAGAGGCGTGGACTTCGCCGCTTGGAGTCGGTTTATTTCTAGTCTGTATCGGAGTGTTCATTTACCTATTGAGCAAGTCCGACCAGACGAAAAAGAAATAATCAATTAGTTGATAATCATTAAACCTATTAATGCTTTTTGTTTGTTGCCGTCGTCCTTGAAAATGTAGCCGTCGCGGGCGATGACGTTATAGCGTCGGTGCAGATACTCGACATTTTCCAGTTGTTCGGGATCGTAAATCATCCAAATATCAACCGAATATTGCGGTTTTTCCAAGCATTTCGGTTTTAACAGGTGAAAGCCTTCCAGCATATGAAAGCCGATGTCGGTTTTTCCGACCGTACAGGCGTATCCGTAAAGATCGATTTTGCGATCAGTCATATTGGCGGCCTTGTCGCTGTCGGTTTCGTAATAATCGCTGCCACTGTTGATTATATGATCGATTAATTCTTGTTTCGATTTGTGCTTGCCTGATTGTACGCAGCGCAAAATTATTTCTTTATCGGCGAAATTGTCATACAATTTTTCATCAATGATTTTACCGATTTTTTTCAGATCTGGATTATGGTCAAAATTATATTCCGGACATTCAAATCTAATTATTTTTGTCATAGCCTAAATCTCAACTATCCAGCCTTCATGCGGCTGTAATTGGATATAATGCAAATCTTTGGTTTCGTCGGTTGTTTCGGGGATAGTCGACAATAACAGTCTGCCTTCGGCCCACGGAGTCGTGAACGTTACCTCACGGTCAGAAAAATTCAACAGGACCAGAATCTGCTTGTCGCCCAATACTCTTTTAAAAATAAAAACCTCTTCGCATAATTGAGTGACTTGCGCGTATGTACCGTGCTTTAAAACCGGGTTTGTTCTGTTCAAATTACCGAGCGACCTATACAGGTTTAAAATCGATGATTTGTCCCTGGCCATTTTTTCAATGTTTACTTCCTGGTAATTTGAATCTACTGGCAGCCAAGGTTTGTGTTTTGAAAAACCGGCATATTCGTCGGATGACCACTGCATCGGCGTACGGCATCCGTCTCGGCCTCCGCTGTTGCTGGCTTCGTCTTTATCCAAATCGCGCGAATCTTCGGGCGAAATGTGTACGTTATTCATACCAAGTTCGTCGCCGTAATATACAATGCGCGTTCCAGGCAATGTTAGCAGTGCCATCGCCGCCAGTCTGACGTTTTCTTCGCCTATTCGGCTGGCCAGGCGGGCCGAGTCATGATTACTAAAGAAATATACCGGAAAAGCGCCTTCGGGCAGATTGATTTGAAAATTTTCGATGAAATCACCGAAAGTTCGTGCATTCCAGTTGCTGGTTAGTGAAAATATTCCGAAATACAGCGGAGCGGAAACCCCGGAGTCAATCAAATCGTACCATCCAAGGTAGTGCGAAACGTCCCAGGTCTTATAAGGATCGGATTCATACATACAGAAACGGCCGGGGTATTCATGTGCGACCGATGTGATAGCGCTAATATATTCTTTGAAGTTCGGGCCAAAGCCGGAGTTCGACACTGGCGACATTTGGTTGCAAGGACCGCCTTCGACAAATACTTTGTCCTGGAATTCCGTATCTTTGGAAATTAATTGGGCGGCATCGACACGAAGCCCGTAAACGCCGCGATTAAACCAAAAACGGATGACATCCTGCATGGCCTTTCTGACTTCAGGATTTTCCCAATTCAAATCAGGCTGTTCTTTTAAAAAGGTGTGCAAATAGTACTGGCCGGTGGTTTCGTCAAATTCCCAGGCCGGTCCTCCAAAGCTGCTTTGCCAATTGTTGGGCGGGCTGCCGTCGCTTTTAGCGTCTTTCCAAACGTACCAGTCGCGCTTGGGGTTCGTCTTTGAAGATCTGGATTCAAGGAACCAATCATGCTGATTGGATGTGTGGTTGACGACGAAATCCATCACGACCTTAATGTTTCGCAGATGGGCTTCGTTAACCA
>JAXDCN010000050.1:0-15246 GCA_034677945.1 Saccharimonadales bacterium (SeqCode) | reverse complement strand
GCGAAAGACGATGAGACCATGGACAATCAATACTGTATCAAATAACAGTGGTGATGTCCAGGATTGAGGCTGTTTTAGAGGTCTTTAAGCTGTTTGATGACTGAAATCAGTTTTTTCGGGGTTATTTCGGCTTTGATTAGATATGCGTCAGCATATTTTTCCATTGACTGGCGCGATTCTTCATCAACTTCGAAATTAGTCAAAATGATGACGTGTGAGTGCGGAATCAAATCTTCTTTGCCGCCACGAAGGGCATTCAATATTTCGGAACCGCGACGTTCCGGCAGCATGACGTCAAGCAAGATTATGTCGTAAGTTTTATTTCGAGCGGCAATCAAGCCGTCGTTGCCATCAACTACCCAATCGACCTCGTAACCTTCTTTTTTAAGGCTCCTGACGTACATTTCGCCGATAAATCGGTCGTCTTCGATACACAGAATTGTCTTTGCTGCCATGTAGTTTAACCCCTATACATTGAATGATTTTTTATCCAGCCGGTACCTTCGCTAATCATACCTACGTTGTTATTATCGCTTGCTTGCAACTTATCTGCAACCGTTGAATATATCGGCAGCGATACGGTAAAAATCGATCCTTTGCTATCTTCGCTGCGCACGCTGATAGTACCGCCGTGCGATTCGACGATTGCCTTGCTGATATATAATCCGATACCGGTGCCGGCAACCGTTTCGCGCGACCGGTGTGATCGGTAAAATTTTTGGAACAAGTTGCTAACGACGTTTTCTGGCATACCTATACCGTGATCTTGGATCGATATGTCAACGAAATCACCATTTTTCACGGCGCTAACGACGATAGTGCCGCCTTCGTTGCTATACTTAATAGCATTATCTATCAGATTGCCGAATACCTCGCTAATACTGTTGCGGTCGGCTGCTATCTTCGGTAAATCATCCGGAATTTTAACTGACAACAGCCGGTTTTGAGCGTCGGCACGCATTTTCATATCGTCTTTGATGATGTCGTAAATCGAGGCCACTGATTCTTCGGTTAGATGCATTTTCAGGTGACGGCGGTCGTATTTCGATGTGTTCAAGATATTGTCAATATAACCCGACAAGCGATTAGAAGATATGATCAGCCGGCGGAACAGTTCTGCCTGGTCGTCTTTTAATTCACCGCCAAGTTCGTCATTTAATACATCCAGATAGCCTCTGATGACTGTAATCGGTCCGCGCAGTTCATGTGCGGCAAAAGATATGAAATCCAAGTTTTCCTCATCGATGGAATACTGTTTGGTCCGGTCTATCAAGGTCAGGACGGTTTCGGTCGGTGCGCCCTTTTGGTATGAAGCGATGACGTCAAAGAAACGCCGGTCTTCTTGGTTCGGCAGACGGTCCGGCACTCTGGTCCAGACGTGTTCGGCGTGGACCGAATATTCTCCGCAGGCGTCCAGCCAGGAATCCAACGAATCACCGTAGTTAAACAGCAGTGTCAGAGTTCGGGTCCCGTTGACATCAGTGTGCACCGGGGCCATTCTGTTGGCGTAAACCACCCGTCGGTTGGCATCCAGTGCCACGAAACCGCAATTTGTCATATCCAGCGCGTTCGTGACGGTGGAAGTATGGGTGTTATCTTTATCCTCGGGTCCGCTATCCCGTTTGGTGCTGGCCAGTTCGTAAACCGTCTGCAGGGCGTCACGAAAACCGGTCTGGACGTTGCTGCCGGAATTTGGGTCAGGCATAACAAGCGACGTATCTTCGCCTGAAACGTGAATTATTGCCGCCATCAAATCCCTCGTCGGACGCATGATGTATATGAATATGAGCGACCTGATTGCCATGCTGAATAAAAGTACCAGGCCGACGATTAACCACAGTAGAGGCGAACTAATACTTAAGACGCCGAAACCGATCAGGGCGGCGGCAGTAACGAAAGCGATAAGCAGCTGTGAGATTATTACCATCCAAAGCACTTTTTTGAAAAAGGCCGGCCAAAAATCCTTGGCCTGTTTTGGTACTTCTTTTAGTTCCATACCACGTTACCTCCGTCATTAGGAACTGCTGCAATCCAAGTTTGGCCGCGGACCAACGGAATGTCGGCGCCGACCGCATCGGTAAATGTAATTTGGCTTAATTTGCTGGTTTTGTGCCAAGTCGCGTTAATCGCAGTGCCGTTTTGGAAAATTACGGCGTTGCCGCTACCGATAGTCGCAATCGATTCCCTGTAGCCGTCTTCGGGGACGGTCGCCTCGTCGACGCGCATTGCAACGACGACGCTCGGGCAAATTTGCCCGTCTTCGCGGTCCAAATGAGGCGCTCCGCCCTGGGATCTGGCGTACGTATTGGTAGTTTCGTCGTATGTATACGAACTGTTAAACAGATAACTGCTAATCGTAACGCTGATATTGGTCGCGTCAGGTGCTTCGACCGGTTTGCCGTCAACTCTTGTGAAACCGGTGAAGTTAGATGTCGTATAGCCTTTGGCGGCGTTTAATGCGTCCAGTTTCTCAAAACTGGTGTATACGTTGTGCGGTGCATACCGGTCGGTTGAACGCCAGTAATACCTGGAGTTAAAAAATTGATCGATATCGCGGTAATTCCCGTTACGGACTTCCGCTAGTGCTGCCGGACTGCCGCCGATATGGCCGATGCTGGCGTTAAAGGCCGCGACCCAATCGACATAATAAAGTCGGACGCTGCGGACCGGTCCGATTAATTGAGGTTTTTCCGCCTGGTAAAGCACCAAGAATCTGGTTATGCCGGCCTCGGCGATAGCTTCGAACACGACGCCGCTGTTTTTCATACCTGATTGCGGGCGGGCTTCGGGGCTGTTTTCGATCATCATGCCGGTAACCGGTTGTTTGGTGGCGGCCTCGTTTGCCACTAACATTCCCGTCAGGGGCGAATAGTATTTTATCGGCACTGGCGTCGGTGAAGGTTTAACTACGGTTTTAGTGGTCTTGGAGGCGGTAGAAATAGGTTTTTTCGTCAGTATGTAGTAAGCGGTCGCGCCAGCGGCGCCAATGACGACGACAGCGCAAACAATACAGACTGCTTTACTGTGTCTGGCGAACCATCGGCATAAACGTAACCACGATAACTTAAGCCAATTCATAGCTTAAGCGTTATTATAGCAGAACTAAACCGTTTTTAGGCGGTTTTGATGGCTGTTTGTAGGCGAATATTGACCATGTCTTTGCCGATGATTGCCAAAGTTTCATTCAATGCCGGGCTGAACGGCGCCCATGATACTGCCAAGCGGATTAGGCTGAATAGGATCGCCGGTTTTTGGTCGGTCGTTATCAAAAGTTTATTCAAAGTGTTTTGAAGCGATTCGGCGTCGAACTCGCATTCGTTCAAGGCATTTTGAGCGGCTGTCAGCAAGTCTTTGATCTCCTGGCGCGATAGTTTGCCAAGCTGTTTGTTATCACTTACCATTTGCCAATTAGGCACCGGCTCTTCAAAAAAGTACGACGTGATGGTCGGTAAATCAGCCAAGGTTTTCAGGCGGTCTTGGACAAGGTTGAGGACATGTTTTTTCGTTTCGATGTCGGCTCGTTTGGCGGCTGCCGGCCAAAAATCCTCTGCCCTGTCGAATAAATCGTCAAGCGTCAGTCTTCGTATCCATTGGCCGTTCATCCATAGCAGGCGCTGTTCGTCAAAACGCGCCCCGCTGCGGCCGACTCGGTCCAAGCTGAATTTAGCAATCAGTTCATTGCGCGAAAATATCTCTTGTTCGGTACCGTCGTTCCAACCTAGACTGGCAATAAAATTAACTAATGCTTCGGTGATAAAACCTTCGTTTATGTATTCCAGGACGTCTTTGGCACCGTCGCGTTTACCAAGTTTTTTAGTCCCCGACTCGCCCAGGATATGCGGCATGGTCGCAAATACTGGGTGTTCCAGCCCAAGCGCCTCGTATAGGTTCAGATAATTCGGTTGGCTGGAAATGAACTCTTGCCCCCTGATAATGTGGGTGATTTCCATTTCAGCGTCGTCGACGATATGAGCGAAATTATAGGTCGGGAAACCGTCAGATTTAATCAATATGATGTCGTCAATCACCTCCGGTCCCGAATGTAAATCCCCCATCACTTCGTCGTGCCAATCATAAGATTTCGGGTCGGACCTAAAGCGAAGCGGCGTCGTGCCGTCCCAAGCAGGCGGATTTTCCGGACGATGATGCCGGTATAAAAAGGCGCGCTTTTCGGAGCTGGCTTTTTTACGGAAAGATTCGATTTCTTCGGCGCTAAACGGGTCGGCATATGCCCTGCCGGCGTCGATAAGTTTTTGCGCCCAGCGTTTGTATGTCTCTAATCGTTCGCTTTGACGATATGTCGCGTAGGGTCCGCCGATGTCAGGTCCCTCGTCGTAATCGATGCCAAGAGCCCGAAGGCTTTTGATTAAATGTTCAGCCGAACCTTCAACTTCCCTCTTTTGGTCGGTGTCCTCGAGCCGCAAAATAAATTTGCCGTTTGGGTCCTGTCTGGCAATTAGCCAAGCGAACAACGCGGTCCTGACGCCGCCGACGTGCATGAATCCGGTCGGACTGGGAGCGAAGCGTGTGCGAATACTTTTCATATTACCGTTATTATATCATCCAGAGTGCTTTTATCTCTATAAATTTTGGAAGGCCGCTATCGTTCATCCCGTTCCATCAGCACGCTCTAACAGGGAGGCTTTCGCCCGTTACAATCTAACGGGGAAAACCTCGCCTATGGCGTTCGGCTGACCCCAGGACCGTCGAATGACGGTCTTTGGGTCACAGTCTGATGTCGCGGGACGAACGATAGCGGCTCTGCGTAGCTTGAATTATTAGAGGCTGGTGGCAATCCGCCTGATTTGATCCCCGGACAACTTGGCGTCGCCGTCGATGGTGTATAAAATGCCGCCGTTTACCCAAGCGGCATTGCCGTCATAAGTGTAAATTGTCAGTCCGCGCTCTTCGGTGGTCAGGAATTCGCCGTTAGAATATTTATCGACCATATTTTTGACCGCGGTCGAATCCCATGAGCTTTTTTGCTGTTTGATGGAAAATTTCGTGTCGCCCGTGTTGGCACGGAAATTGATAGTGACTTGGCCGTCGCTATAAGACACCGGGCCGTTCAGGCTATAGCCGTCCGGACGATACTCTGGGTAAGTGGCCTTGATGCCGGCCTGGGCGCTGGCAATACTGACCGAAAAACTGGGCATATTGCAATACGCCAGTATAGCGGCCGTTATTATTACCAGTACGCTGGCAGCGCTGATAACGATTGATTTGGTGTGGCGTTTGAAGAAACTAGGTTTTATCGGTTTCTCGGCGGGTTTGTTTAATGCCTCGGCGATAGCTTCCTCTTTGACGACTTTGGATGTTTTGACTACGGAAGTTTTGGATACATGGTCGGCCTTTTTTTGGCGCGCCATATCGGCTTTCAATGCAATCGGATGCTTTTTTGGTCCTATATCCGGTCGTTTTGCGGTCGGTTTGGCGCTGTTAGGGACTGAGCGCGGCGCAAAATGGCTGATACTCTTGCTGCGGGCAACGTCCATGCTGTGGCCGACTTTTCGTGCCAGCTTAACGCCTTGTTTTATGGGTTTTTGGGCTGTTCGCTCGTATATCGTTCGGGTCCTCTGGGCCACGGAATGGATGGAAGCCGGGTTCGATAATCTGTTAGCGGAGGCCGCTTTATTAACGGGTTTGCCTGCGGTTATATCAAACCGCTTCCCGTTAACTCTAACGATCTTGTCATTTTTCATCAATTTTCCTCGCAGGCTCTCGCAGTCTTAGTGGTTACGCTTAGCGATACCTTTAACTATCTTAGGTATATTTCGCGAAATTATCAAGGTCTTAGAAAAAAATACGTATCTTGATATAATGATATTCACCAACTTATGCATAAAAAGTCTTCGAAGCGTAATAAATTGTACAGGCTGATAGTTCTGTATTTTCTTATGACGGTAGCGGTCATCGTAATGGTGACGATGATTGTCTTTTTCGTGTTGGGCTATCGTCTGGATACCGACAGCGGGCACGTCGAACAGTATGCTTTTTTGCAGTTCAATTCTATCCCGACGGGCGCAACCGTAACGGTTGACGGGGCCACGGTCAGTTCCAAGACCCCGAACAAAAGTTCAGTCCCACCGGGAAAGCATACGGTAACTATGCAACGGGATGGCTATCAGACGTGGACAAAGACGGTTGAAGTCAAGGCTGGCACTTTGACCTGGTTGAACTACGCGCTACTAGTACCAAGCAAAATGACGGTCGAACCGGTCGCAAATTACGAATCACTCGATATGACGCTGGCTTCGCCAAAGGGGCGCTACATGCTTGTTCATAAATATGCCGAAGGCGGGTCTTTTGAACTAGTTGATATAAGTTCGGATACTATCAAATCGACAACGCTTACGATTCCGGCAAATTACTACAGCGGGTCTTACGTGACGGGGGCAGCCCATAAGTTCACGATTGAAAAATGGGACGATGGCGAAAGATACGTTTTAATCAAACATAGCTACGCGAATAAAGACGAGTGGTTGGTGATGGACACCCAAAATGCCGCTTTGACCAAAAATATCTCCAAAATGTTCGATGTTCCTATTGCCAGTATCGGGTTCTCGGGTACAAGCGGCAACATACTTTATATTCTAAGCTCGGGTGAAATACGCAAACTGGATCTGTCGGCCGGTACGATCTCGAAATCGCTTGTCAGTAACGTGACTTCTTTTGCTATTTATGATGAATCGAACGTCATTACATATACAGGTTTAGGTAAAGCCGGGACCGCCGAACGGGTCGTTGGTTTGTATCGCGAAGGCGACAGCAAATCCGTCATATTAAAAACAGTTACCAGTGCTTCGGACGTGCCACTGAACGTCGCGACTGCACGTTACTTCAATGAGGATTATGTCGTTATTTCCGAAGGCAAAAAGATTGACGTGTTAGGCGGTTCTTACCCGGAAACGGCCAGTGAAGTCACCGCCAGTCTCAAGACGATAGCTTCCCTGACTTCAAAATTAAGTGTCTATGGGCTAACATTCAGCCCGACCGGCGAGTATATATTGTTCCAATCGGGAGCCAATTTTGCAAGTTACGATTTGGAATATCAAACTTACAATTCTTCGGTCATCGAATGTAGCAGCCAGGTACCGGCACTAACATGGATTAATAACAACTATATTTGGTCCGATTGCGGCGGCAGCCTTTCGATCCGCGAATTTGACGGGTCTAATATCCACGCCATAAACTCGGCGCTGGCCGGTCAAGATGCGACGATTACTAAAAACAGACGATATCTATACAGTATTGACAAGACGGCTGCCGGCTATCAGTTGCAGCGCGTACGTTTGACCTTGCCCTAATAATATTTGCCGCTAAACAACCACTCTATTAGAGTCGGGTTGTTGCCAGGCATTGACTTGGTGTCAGACGATTTACTGCTGCTGGCAGGAGTTGGTATTACGGTCGCCTGCCCCGGGTCGGGGCTGATTTGCTCGGCGGTGACGAGCAAGCGGTACTTGGCCGTGCCTATCGGCGTGCAAGTCAGCAGCGTCAAAACCGGCTTGGTTGTCGCATACGTCAACTTGCTGACGTCGGTCGGTCCGACAACTTCTTTTTTAGTGACGACATAAGTATAACGTTTCGATTTGTAGTTAGCATAAACCATGTCTCCGGCCGTAAGTTTATCCAGTTGGACGAAAATGAATTTGTAATTGCCGGTGTCGAATAAGTCATTGCTGCTGTGACCGGCAATGACGGTGTTGCCTACCTCACCGGGGTGGCTGCTGGCGCCAGGAACGGAAAAATGAGCCAGGCCGTTAGCCATGGCTGCCATTTGTGAGTTGTAGTCGTTGCTGATGTCATATGCGACCGGAGCGTCGACGTTAATTTTGGGGATAATCAACCGCGGTTCCGAACTGACAGCTACTTGGCTGTCGGGATTAATTACGATGTTTTGGGGATTGATGTTACCCGGGCTGACATATGCCATTACGTTGGACAGAATGACGCGGTTGTATTGCAAGAACAGAAAAATTAAAACGACCACGACGCCTGATAAAATTGGCACGAAGTGGCGGCTGTTTTTGACTTTCGCGGCCGATTGACGGACGGTTTCGAGCAGTTTTTGGCGTAATTTGAACATCGGGTCCTCCGACGATGCGGTGTCAGGACCGGAATTTGCGTTTTGTCCTTTTAGTTCCCGTTTTGCCTTATCAAGATGGTGCGAGTAATATCCCTCGTAGTATTTTTGGTAATAATTCTGCCAAGCGCTGTGGTATTGCTTCCACTGCTCGGCCTGAGGGTCGGAATGCTGTTTATGGGTTCTATGGTAAGGGTTTTCGCTTTTGGTCTGTTCATTTGACGAGCCGCCGCTGTTTTCGTAAATGGTATCGATTTTAGCCCGCACTACACGTGCGGCTGCATCTTGTGATGAAGTTGTCGGATCCACAGCCCCACCCTGACCATTGTTTGATTCATCCGGTCTCATATCTATAGATTCCTGCTGCAATCTATTGTACAATACATTATTGGTAACTACTACCTGACGGTTGGCCGTTGCCAATAGTTCTTTTACGTCTAGTGCCGCGATGGTGGAATGGTAGACACGCTAGACTCAAAATCTGGTGTCCTTACGGATGTGCCGGTTCAAGTCCGGCTCGCGGTACCAGACGTGAAACAACAAAAACTCCGGGCAGACTGCCCGGAGTTTTGCGTTATCTGAAAATCGAATCATTACAACATGTGCATGTCCATGTCGTTATCGCCTATTTAGGCAATGCGGGGTTATGTATAAATTGTTAGAGATGGTACGCAGAGCGTAGTCGTGCGTACCATCTCACGCTGGGAGTGTAAAGTTTGTCCCATCATAGCGACCGGCACGGGCCCTGCATTTCAAACAGGATTACTGCTACCGTGCTTAGCGCCGGTATCCAGAAACAAATGTCCCTGATCGGCGGGGCGAATAGTAACAGAAGTACTAGTACGATAATTAGCCAATACTTTGAGTGTTCGATAACCTTCATCCCCTTTCGTCTATTTTCTTACTTAAATAAGTCAGGAAACAGATAAATCAAAAGCAAAAAACCAATAGCTACGCCTAGGAGTAAGTATATTGATTTCCAATAAGATTTGTGAGCCGCTTCTAATTCAGCTCTTTCGGACGGGGTCAGGTCCTCTGTGTTTAGGTGTTTTATAAACACGGTATCAACTCCCTTAAAAATTTTTTATACACAACACACGTCACGGACATGCACTGTAATGATCCGACTTTTTAAGGTCCCGCCTATCACATAGGAAAATGATTGACGCCCTTATGATAGCATAAATGTTATAAAAAGTCAATATTGGCTGTCCGGTGCCAGTTCGTGTGTTTAATGGACCGTACCGCTTGTACTTAATTATTCAAGTGACTATACTTATTTTCAAACGGGTATTAAACGAATTGATGGGGGCAAACAAATGACCAATCGCCAAGCCGGCAAAGAAAATATTGCGCGAAATAATAGCGGCTTTACGGCTATCGAACTGGCTGTTGTATTTGCGATTATTGGTATACTGATCGTCGTCGCGTTTATTTCTTATAGTAATACCGCACAAAGAGCGGTGACGGCTTCGTTAAAGTCTGATTTGGATAATGCATCAAAGGCAATCAAGCAATACAGAACCGATAACGAATCTTATCCGAAAGCCATTGACTGCGGCGCAAAACCGGCGGCGGATACGATATGCGTCGAGGCGAGTACGGGTAATACTTTTACGTATAGCTTTACTTCTACTTCGTTCAAGTTGACTGTCACAAATACTAACGGCTCAAGCGAGACGACGACCGGAAAAGTTGGCGTTGCTTCGGCGACGGAGGAAAATGACTCGAGCGCTGATAACGACTCGACTGCCGACACCGATTCGGACGCCGAGGCTGATTCTACTGGCGTATTGACTGCCCTTTCGACGGCTTCTCTAACAACCGGCGATTACCCGACTGGAGTTGTTGTTTCGGCCGACGGCAAATCGGTCTACGTCGTGAATTACGAATCCAGTAACATTTCGATGTACAGCCGCAACACCACGACCGGCATGCTGACCGCGCTGGCGACGCCGACAATTGCAACCGGTTCAAAGCCGCATAGCATAATAATTTCGGCCGACGGCAAATCGGTTTATGTCGGCAATACAGAATCGCAGACGATATCGATGTACAACCGTAACACCACGACCGGCATGCTGACAGCACTTGCGACGCCGACAATTTCTGCGGTCCGAGATCCTTGGAGCATGGCAATCTCGGCCAATGGCAAATCGGTCTACGTTGCGGATGGCACTTTAAGTGCCATTTTTATGTACAGCCGCAACACCGCGACCGGCATGCTGACAGCGCTGGCGCCGCCGACAATAACTGTAGGGAGCACGCCTTGGGATATAGCAATTTCGGCCGACGGCAAATCGGTCTACACTAATAACCCGATGAGTATTCGGATGTACAGCCGCAACACCACGACCGGCATACTGACCGCGCTTGAGTCCCCGAATTTGGAAACAGAAGACAATCTGGGCTATTTAGCGGTCTCGGCTGACGGCAAATCGGTCTACGCAGCCAATTATTGGTCAAGTACCATATCGATATATAACCGTAATACTACTACCGGTGCGCTGACGGCTTCAGGAGCGTCAAACGTGCAAACCGACAGTAACCCGATGGATATTGCCATTTCGGCCGACGATACCTCGGTATATACGGCAAACCAATATTCAAATTCCGTGTCTATGTACAGCCGTAACGCGACTACCGGCGAACTGACTGCCCTGTCTATCCCGACTATCGCTGCGGGCGGCGAACCTCAGGGAATAGCAATTTCGGCCGACGGCAAATCGGTCTACGTCGTCAATGGAAGCACCGATACGATTTCGATGTACTCAAGAAGCTGACAGAGGGCTATTGAATTAAACTGGCAGTGACTGATGCGAGCGCTTTATTGGGGTTCCACAGCCAATACGTGGCGGCTTTGGTGGCGGTCTTGCCGCGCCAGATTTCGGTCGGATCGGTCCATGGCGTGCCGGTAACTTCACCGCCGCTAGCGACCAGTAGTACGTTGTTATGCAATACGGCGATGTGAATCGGATATGTGATCGTGAATTTATGCAGGGCTTCGGCCAGATTGGATAGTTGCATACTGAAAGTCAAAACTTTCGGATAGTATACCGACTGGAATAGTTTTTGCAGTTGAGCGAATGACAGAACTAATAATGTATCGGGCCGTTCGACCAAACTACTGCTGCTGTTTTTTATCAAATCGACCGCGTCGCGCGTAATCGTCAGCATACCGGTATATTCACGGATGAAATTCTCATACAAAACGGCCGTTTCGCTGTTGCGGCCGGCGTCGCCGATCAGTAATATACCGTCCGCCCAGGCGCCGATAGCTTTCATCTCAATTTTAGCCTCGGACGCCAAACTGCCCGACGGGTTGCTCGCGCCAAAGATAACGTCGGTCATACTGGACGGAATCGATTTTTTCAGGACGTTAGGCAACAGTACTCTTACTTCGCCGGCGCCTGTTGTCAGCGCTTCGGAATAGTTCTCGGCGACGGCCATGAAGCCTAATTTGTTGCCGCCGATTATTCCCAATTTTCCGCGCCTGTTCCGCTGTTCGGGTTTAGACCACTCGACATCCGGATAAAGCGGTTTGTCGGGCGTTTGATGATGCCAGTAAGGATGGTCCATAAATTTATAACTTTTTTACGATTTTTACATCGTGGAATAATACCTGGTCGTCTTTGTCTAGTTTGAACTGGCCTTTGACTTTTTTGCCGCCAAGTACGTGCGGCAAAAAATGAATATCATTTGGCCACATCGTGTCAAAAGGCAGGTTGCCGATATCAAACCATCGAGGCGATACCTCTTCTGATTCGACCGGCTCGCTAGTCCAGTTCGAAGTCGTATAGATATGGACATGTTCGAATACGTGTTCGCCTTTCATATATAAGTCAAAGGTGATATAGGCCATTTTTTCAAATTCTTGGGGCGTTACTCCGATTTCCTCTTGGGCTTCGCGTATTAAAGATTGTTCAACTGACTCGCCTGGGTTAAGTTTGCCGCCGACACCGTTATGGCGACCGGCGCCGTGACCGCGTTTTTTCAAAGCCAGCATCACCTGACCGTCATTTACCAGATACAGCAGATTCATGGTAATTTCTTTCATATCATTCCCCCACTTCTATGCTTACCGGGCAATGATCCGATCCCAGTACGTCCGGATGGATTCTGGCGTCGGTAATTTTACTTTCGAACGATTTGCTGGCCAGCCAATAATCTATGCGCCAGCCGATGTTACGGGTGCGGGCGTTGGCCCAGTGCGACCACCAGGTGTATTGGTTCGGTTGTTGGTTGAATTTTCGAAAAACATCAACGAAACCGCTGTCTAGTAATTTTTGAAAACCTTTGCGTTCTTCGTCTGTAAAGCCGTGTTTGCCGACGTTTTGTTTGGGATGGGCCAAGTCTATTTCTTGGTGGGCGACGTTCAGATCGCCGCAAAACAGCACCGGTTTGGTCCGCTCAAGCGCTTTGACATGTTCCAAAAATGCCGGGTCCCATAGTTTGTGGCGTAAGTCTAAACGTGATAAATCGTCTTTGGAATTTGGAGTGTAAACCGTAACTACCCAGAAATTGTCGAATTCGGCCGATATCACTCTGCCCTCTCTCGCCGGGTCGCCGTATTTGTCGCCGGCAAGATGGTGTATGAAGGCTATTTCGTCGGCAAAACCGTTGATGACTGACATCGGCTTGATTTTGCTGAAAATAGCCGTGCCGCTGTAGCCGGATTTTTCGGCGCTGTTCCAATATTCGTAATAATCTGGCAGATCAATTTCGGCCTGTCCAGGTTTGGCTTTGGTCTCCTGCAGACACAAGATATCGGGCTGGTGTTCGGCCATGAAGGACTTGAAAGCGCCCTTGTTAATCACCGCCCTAATTCCGTTGACGTTCCAGGAATATAGTTTCATTACTATGATTATAACACTTCGATCGACCCGCTTGCCACAGCAACAAACAAGAACGCCTTTCGTCGCGCGCTAAAAACAAACTGTTTCGTTCTTTGTCATCTGCGGAACGACCCACAAGGGGATCGCCCTCGCTCCTAGTTCTTGCCGGATGGCAAAAACAAGGGTTCGGGTAGTCCTCGCTGAGCAATGAACAAAACAGTTTGTTTTTACGGTGACTCAAGAGGTTCTTTTATTGTTATTGCGCCATGCGGGTCGAATCTGCGCCGCGCAACCGATGCGAAGACGAATAATAAAAGGTCCTCTTGAAGCTCCGGTAAAATTCGAGCGATTAGTCCTTGCTATCCGAGTATGTTTGAACCGCTGCAGGCGGTGAGTTACGCAGGATACAAAGACTAATCGCTTGGATTTTAGCCGTGAGCTGAGAGCCGGACCTTGTTTATTTGTACGAGTATCGGTTGTGACCTCGCTTTTGGTCGGTTATAGTCCATAAGTCCCAAGGTGTGATTTAGAGAACTCAGGTATTTTTCATCGTTCGTCTGGCTTCGCGTTCTGATTCGCGGCGTTTGATGGTTTCGCGTTTGTCGTAGGTTTTTTTGCCTTTACCGAGCGCGATGACCAATTTGATGAAGCGTCCACCTGTCAGTAGTTTCAATGGCACTATACTCATGCCGGACTGTTTGCGGGCATATAGTTCGTCGATTTGTTTGCGGCTGGCCAGTAATTTGCGCGGCGAATTATCAAGGCTGCGGGCGCCGACTGCCCCCTTTTCGTTCAATTTCAAACTGAAGGACGCATTGTTCAACCATAATTCATCGTTTCGGACCGTCACGTAAGAGCCCTTTAACTGGATATGACCGTCCCGTGCGGCGCGGGTTTCGGGACCGGACAGAACAATTCCCACGATTAATTCATCGCCCAGCGCGTAGTCGAATTTAGCGCGGCGATTGACGATTGAACTGGTAATCTTAGGCTTTTTCTTGCGTGCCATAACAAGACTATTGTAACAGAGAAAACAGCCGAAACTTTATTAAATTTTTGCCGTGCTGTCGCAGCAGGCTTGTTTTAGTTGTTTGGAATATTTCTTATTCAGGTATGCCATGGTAATGAACTGGCCGATGATTTCGTGCATCGGCATGACTTTCAATATTTGACCGACCATTTTGAACTCGCTGGCAATACCCTTTACCCAGCCGATTTTTTGGGCTTTGTTGACGATTTTCAAATTGGGTAGATAGACGGACTGAAAAGACCGTTTATTATTCAGCAGTGATTTATTCATCAAGGTTTCCAGCCCAAAACCGATTCGGGGCTTTGACCAAATCAAAGGATCCTGTAGCATCGATTTCGGCACGACGCGTTCGCCGCTGACCCAATCCATCTTGGCAATCTTCATATGAGGGAAAGAGTTGCCGCGCAGCGATAGCGTCCAGTCAACCTGGCCTTCCAAGACAGGTTTTGCCAGTTCGTAAATCGACTTTTCGTCCAGGCCCTTCAAGTCAGCGTCAAGCAGCATGACGATGTCGTTCCTGGACGATTCGATTCCCCTCTTGACCGACAGAGTCTTGCCCATGTTTTTTTCGTTTTCGATTAATTTGACGTCGAATTTTTTGACTACGCCTGAAGTGTCGTCGGACGAGCCGTCATTCACGACGATGACCTCGTCGACGATCGGATGTCCCGAGACGGCTTTTAATACCGCACTGATTCTCGGCTCTTCGTTAAAGGCGGCAATGACTACGCTGATTTTTTTATTCACGTTATGGTCATTATATAACAATCAATCGCGAATGAGATATAATATAAATCGATGCGAATCGCAATCTTTACTGATACTTATCTGCCCGACAAAAACGGCGTCGCTATGAGTATCGATCATTTTACCAGGCTGCTAGCTGATGACGGACATCAGATCGTGGTTTATTGCCCGAAATCAGGCAGATACAAGGACAAAAAGTATCCAAATATTAACGTGCGCCGATATGCTTCTTTTTCATTTCCTTCATATAAAGACATAAAAATATCGACCCCCTTCATATTGAGCGTAACCAAAGATTTGAAAGCTTTTAACCCCGATATTATTCATATCCAAACACCGATGGCGGTAGGTTGGATTGGTATCTGGGCGGCCAGGATTTTGAAGAAAAAGAGCATCCAGACTTATCACACCTATATCCCCGATTTTTTGGTTTATCTGCAGCCTAAAACCTTATTCGGCGTCAATAAACTGGCCAATTACATTAATAACTCACGATTAATCAAAGAACTTGCCGAGGACGATACGTCTATCGAGAATTTTGATTCCGC
>JAXDCN010000049.1:0-6530 GCA_034677945.1 Saccharimonadales bacterium (SeqCode) | reverse complement strand
ACGCAGTACAAAAATTGGGATAAATAGGGGACATAATGGCCAAACTAAGAACAAAAATCAAAGCAAAATTATCTGCGCATGTCGCGAAGCGTCGAGAATCAAAAAAGGCCATTTCGACAAACCTGATCATCGCTGCGATAGCACTGGCTGCGGGATTAGGCTATGTTGCCGGCACGAATCATTATCAGATCGAAGCTGCTATCGGCCCGGTCTTTGGTTATCGCGCGCATTCCGGTACTATCGACCTTACTTCGCTTGAAGAGACCTATAATGAACTGGCCTCGAACTTTGACGGCAAGCTAGACAAGACTAAATTAATCCAGGGCGCAAACCGCGGATTAGTCGAAGCTGCCGGCGACGAATACACTATGTATATGAGTCCGTCCGAAGCGGAGGACTATGATAACAGTCTGACCGGTAATATCGGCGGCGGCATAGGTGCTGAAATCGGTCTCAAAAACGGTAAAGTCACGATTATGAGCGTACTCGCCGACAACCCTGCTATTAGGGTTGGTTTGCAATCCGGAGATATTGTCCTTAGTATCAACGACCAATCGACTAGCGGTTATTCGGCCACGAAAGCGGTCAGCTTGATCCGCGGCGAAGAGGGAACGACGGTTAAATTGACGATTCAGCGCGGCGATGAAACCAAGGAATATTCGATTACCCGCGCTATTATCAATAACCCTAGTGTCAGAAGCGAAATATCCGGTGATTTGGGGACTATCACGATTTCCAGGTTTGATGACAAGACCGGTGATTTGGCCCGCGGAGTAGCTCAAGATTTTGTTAATAAAGGCGTCAAAAATATAATTTTGGATTTGCGCAACAACCCCGGTGGATTCGTGGATACTGCCGTAGATGTTGCTGGACTTTGGTTGGACAACAAGGTTGTCGTGACCGAACGCGTCAACGGCATAATAATCACTACTGAAAAATCAGGCAGCAACGCGCTTTTGGCCGGTATCGAAACGGTAGTTTTGGTAAACGGCGAAAGTGCCAGTGCTAGCGAAATAGTAGCAGGTGCACTGCAGGATCACAAAGCGGCCAAATTGGTCGGAGAAACGACCTACGGCAAAGGCAGCGTTCAAAGGCTGATTGATTTAAACGGCGGAGCCCTTTTGAAGGTTACGATTGCCAGCTGGTACACCCCGAACGGTGTGAATATAACAAAGGAAGGTATCAAACCGGATACGACTGCGACTCTGACGCAAGAGGATGTCGATAAGGATGTTGATCCGCAAATAGATGCTGCAAAAAAGTTGCTGGGGTTGTGACGCTTGTGCTGCCGATAGGGCTGTAGTAATATGGTGAATAATATGGACGACAACAAAAAAAGAATCTTACTTGTCGAAGACGACGAAGCATTGTCCGGAGTTTATAAATCCCGTCTAGAGATGGAAGGCTTTGAAATACGCGGCGTAAGTAATGGCGAACAAGCTCTGGCGGCCGCACTGGAATTCAAGCCCGATTTGATTTTGCTGGATGCGATGATGCCGAAAATCAGCGGCTTTGACGTTTTGGATATTTTGCGTAATACTCCAGAAACGGCGAATATTCGTATCATCATGTTGACGGCGCTTTCCCAACCCAAAGACAAAGAGCGAGCCGAATCATTGGGAGTCGACGATTACCTAGTCAAGTCACAAGTCGTAATCGGTGACGTCGTCGATCGAGTTAGATATCACTTAGGCATAACCGACCGTCCGAAAAGCAACTAAGGAATTAAAAAACGGAGCTTGTATCGTAAGCTCCGTTTTAATTTTGCAGATTTATTATTGCACGACGACTTGAGTGCGTGGTGCGGTTTTGCCGGTAAAGCGGCTTTTGCGAACCTTTTTAAAACCGACGACGCCGTCAACGGCAGCGTGGATAGTGTAGTTACTGCTCATGAACGTACCGGGACCGGCAATTTTAGTCGAACCAGTTTGACGAACCAAGACTTCGCCGGTGCGAACTTTTTGGCCGCCAAAGCGCTTAACACCAAGTCGTTGACCGGCATTATTGTGAATATTTTTAGCCGTACCGCCAGCTTTGACGTGTGACATTATTCTTGCTCCTTAAAATTTATAACAGAATCTAAACAATTTTACTAAAAAGTGGCGACAGTGTCAAGATGTGACGATAATCTAAGTGTTGACTAATGGTGTATATTATGCAATTATATGTTTATTGCTGGCAAGATTTAATCCTGCGCGGCGACGAAAATTTACAGTTGGTAACAGTTTTTAATAATATCTTCTGGGTATTGATAGCCGGCAGCACTTTGAATATCGAACGGTATTTAAGGCGCTGCTTACTGTCAAGCGGCTTGTTCAAAGATGCCCGTTATGGGTAATTTCAATCTTTGAATGAAAAGGGGGATATTATGTATAGGACAGTCATGGATTCGTTAATTAACAACTTCAAATTCTTGTATCAAGGGGTAGACCCGGTTATCAGCAGGGTCGACCGCATCGAAAGCATCACTTTTTGTGAAATGCCCGATAAGCTTTATCAGAAGACACCATACTCAGGGTCTAAAGGTAATGGCGCAGAGCGTATCTTTCTGTTTGATAGCAAGGGAACAAAGTTGGGCGAAGTTAATCAGCATACTACGATCAGAAATAATGTTAGGCGTCGTGACAAGGTGATTGAGACTATCGCTCGATTTTGCGACCTGGAATCCTTTGAAAGTTTGACGCGGTATGTCGTTGTCAAGAAAGAGTATTATAATAAATACGACGAACTTTGCGTCAGCCTGGTTATTAATTTCATCTTGGATGCAAACGACATTTTCAGCAAGCATGACGTCAGGTTCTGTAACGAATGAATATCAACTGAACGCTTGGACCCTGCGATAAGGGTCCTTTTTCTTTGGTAGCAAGATTGGCGTATATTGAAAAACGTTGTATAATAATACACAAGTTATGTCTGAAAAATTATCCAAAAAATCGCCGGAAATACTTAAATGGTACAGGAATCTGAACCTGATTGGCGCCGTCGCTTTGGCAGCATGCGGCATATATTATCCTGCTTATCAAGAGGCATTCTTTGCCGGTGCGGGTTTGGATGTCGCCCAGGCTGGCGCGGCTGAAGTCTTGCGCAGAACGCGAAAACGTAAAAAAGCTTCGGCAGCTGCATAGCGCGAATTGAAATTTGTTATTTTTTGGTAAGAACCAGCAATTCGCGGGCGACGACTTGGTCCGGGCGATAATATAACAGATTAGTTTGAGTCAGATTGGTAAATTCATGGGGCTTATAGCCCAGTCGTGCGATTGTCTCGACAAGTGGTAGGTGGGTGAAATCGCCGTTTTTATCGCGCCAGGCCGGTACGGCGATACAGACCGGCGTGCCGGGTTCGATTTGAGAGTATAGGTTCTTTAGGAATTCACTAATAATATGATTGCAATTATTAACGACTTCGGCCAATTTAGCCGGTGAAGGCGGGGCGCTGAAAGGTTGCCCTAGATAGGTTTCGCCGACGACCGCGTCGATTGGGCGGCGCCATTTCGCGGTCATGACATCGCCCTGGCTAACTTGCCATTTAGGGATATTTTGATATTTTTTTGATAGCCATTCCAGATTTTGCCGGCTGTATTCAACCATCTTGTCCGATAGATCAGTACCGACGGCCGAGTAGCCCATCAGCAAAGCTTCTTGTAATACGACGCCGGTGCCGCAAAATGGGTCAAGCAAGGTAATCCCATCGGCATTCAGGTTTGGCTTTCCGACGGCTAGATTAATCATTATTTGGGCTAGTTTAGGCGGCAACATGCCGACGAAAGCATCGCGTTTCGGGCGCTCTTGATCGCGTTTGGCATAGGCGGTGATATTCTGCGCGCCGGTGCTTTCGGCGATGATAGCCCGATTGTTTTTCGTTCTAATAATCAGCAGTTCGACTTTGTTTTCGGATAGTCCCAATTTGTTGTGATGACTAACGGCGGTACTAAGTGATGGCTCGGGGTTTGGTACAAGCCTTATGCTGGTGCCATATTTTTTTAATTTTTGTTTCAGGATTATGCCGGTCTTTTGAACTTCGCGCGCACTGACAGGGAAGTTATATGCGCTGATTCCCAAAGTAATTTTCGCATCGACGCGCGACCATTTGTCGACATAATGCCCGGTAAGCCGTTGGCTGATTTGGCGCCAATCACACACCGGCAGCTCGGCTACGATTTTGCCGGCTTTCATGACGCCGCCAAACTGCTGCACGTCAAAAATATCCGTATCGATTTGAACGGTGTCCGCCGACAAAACGGTAATCGCTTTGCCGCCATAAACTTTTTCAAGCTCGGCGATGCCCAATTCGGGTTGTCGCCCCAGGATTGCTATATACATACTATGTCCATTATACGTCGACTAGGGGCTTTTGGTTGTATAATTGTTATAGTAATGCCAATCAGATATTTAGTAACCGTTATTACTTTTATTTTGCTGTCTTTAGTGTTGTTTTTTGGGCGGCACGAAATCATCAAAGCCTGGCAGCTTTTGGACAGCGTCGATTTGTGGATGCTGGCACTGTTGGTGCCAGTTCAGCTGCTAAGTTATTACGCCACGGCCGGAATGATTTTTTCGTATCTTCGTTCCAAGGGCGACCTCCGAAAGACGTCTCATTGGCAGATGACACGTATAGCGTTGGAGTTAAATTTCGTGCACCATATTTTGCCGAGCGGGGGTGTCGCCGGTTTTTCTTACCTTGGCTGGCTGTTGCGTCATCACGGAGTGAGTATCAGCCGATCGACCATGGCGCAAATCATCCGTTTCGTGATAGCATTTTTCGGATTCGTTTCGATTCTGATCGTTGCTGTCATATTTTTGACACTAGATAATCAGATAAACAAAACAATCGTTATTGTCAGCGCGGCCTTCGTGATCGCGGCGATAGTCAGTACCGCTTTGGGGATATATATTGTTGGCAGTCACAGAAGGCTGAAAAAACTTTCGAACTGGATCAGCGGTTCAATCAACGGGATTTTCAGAAAGTTTGCCGGCAGTAAAGAACCCAAGATTATCGATCCTAGAAGAGTCGATCACTTCTTTGACGAATTACACCAGGATTATATCGAGATAAGACGCGATAAGGGGTTGCTGCTATATCCGTATATCTGGTCGCTGGCGACGAATATACTTGACGTTGCGTTGATAGCGATTGCTTTTATGGCGTTAGGGCACTGGGTCAACCCTGCGATATTATTCATAGCTTTCGGAATATCATCGGCCGCCGGTGTGGCTTCGTCGATTCCTGGCGGGGCCGGTGTCTATGAAGCCGTCATGATCGCGTTTTTGGCATCGGCCGGCGTGCCAGCCGACATCGCGATTGCCGGGACACTGCTTGCTAGGGTTACCTTGCTGCTTGGAACGGTACTCTTCGGCTATTTCTTTTATCAATTAACGATCAATAAATATGGCAGAATCCCGCGATAAACAAATTTATAGCGTCAGCGATTTTATTGCGGTTACAAACCAGACGCTTGAATATGCCTATCCAAGCGTCGAGGTAGAGGGCGAGGTTGCTTCGTTCAAAGTCAATCAGAATAAATACGTTTTTTTTGACATCAAAGATCAGGGCGGCAGCGTCGGTTGTTTTATGACGGTGTGGCAACTGCGCGTGCCGATCGAGGACGGTATGAAAGTTATCGTCACGGCGACTCCCAAACTGACTCAATGGGGCAAATTCAGCCTGACGGTCAAAGCCATTCGCCCAAGCGGCGAAGGCGCCTTGAAAAAAAGTTTCGAACTGTTAAAAGCCAAGCTGCAGGCCGAGGGCCTGTTTGCTCCCGAGCGCAAGCGAATTTTGCCGCGCATCCCCAAATACGTCGCCGTCATTAGCAGCACCCAAGCGGCCGGCTACGCTGACTTTATCAAGATTATTAACGACCGATGGGTAGGCTTGAATATCGATGTCGCGCACGTCCAGGTGCAGGGGACAGAGGCACCCGATCAAATAATACGTGCAATAAATTATTTTAACCAGCAAGAGTTATTGCCCGAAGTAATCGTCATTATTCGAGGCGGCGGCAGTGCCGATGATCTAGCGGCTTTTAACGACGAGCCGCTGGTCCGGGCAGTCGCCGGCAGCCGTATACCTACATTAGTCGGTGTCGGGCATGAGGTTGACCAAAGTCTGTCAGATTTGGCGGCTGATGTCAGTGCGGCGACACCTAGCAACGCGGCTCAGATTTTGGTACCTGACAAATCCGAAATCATTCGGGCTGTTCGGGTCCAAATAGGTTCGCTGGCGTCACGTTTATTCCAGGCGATCGAACAGCAAAAACACCTGATTAGGTCCGATTTGGAGAAATCTCTTCGGACAATCGAAAGTGCGATTGCAGAACACACGCGCAATGTCACCGCTCTAAAAGGTATTTTGAACCAACTTGATCCAAACACCGTTCTTAAAAGGGGGTACGCCATAATCAGAGGCGTAGCCAAAATCGGTGCGATGATTGAGATTGAAACTAATAAAGCTATACTGAAAGCAGAGGTAAAAAATGTCACCGAAAAATAAATCCATCCAACAAAAAATCGCTGAACTGACCGAAATGGTC
>JAXDCN010000048.1:0-2923 GCA_034677945.1 Saccharimonadales bacterium (SeqCode) | reverse complement strand
GGAATCTGGTCAGCATACTTTATTATTGCACCAAACACACCCGGCAATCCGCCACCGACGACGAATGACTTTGCGCTCATCGGCATCGGCCTTGTAGTGGTGTCGTTGTAGGCGACGTAATTATAACCCCAAGATGAAGTTGCAGACTTCTCTACGTAAGATTCGTCAAGCGTAGTTACCTCGCTTGAGAGAACATTACCATAAAAGGCGACAGTGTCCGGGTCTGGGCTATCTACGCCCGAGGCCCCGCCTGCTTTTATCTCGTCGGCTATCTTCAAGAATTGATTAGCGTAATACGCCAATTCCACGTTACGTATTATCTTGCTCATGTATGACACTGCCTTAGCTGTGATATAAACTTGGCAAACAAGTTCGGCGGTATCTGATAGAGACAGAAACTTTCTGCCAAAACTGGCTATCCGCTTGGATACCGATATGATTTCGTCGACTGTGCCCGATGCCGCGTCTCCTGCCGCGTTTGCTGCCGCTTTTTCTCCAGCTTCATAAGCAGTCGTATATTTTCTAAGGCTCGCTTCTGCATTAGAAATGTCGACATCGTCCGTTAAGACCTCGCCTGTCACAGGGTGCCTTTTTGTATCAATCTCGTCGGGGGGTATTGGTTTTGTGTTGTCTACAATTTCGTCACTAAACTCTTCTAACGCCTCGTTAAAGGTGCTGGCTTTAATATTAGGCACGGCTGATTCGGCGATTTTCAGAAAACGCTGGGCCTTGTTCCACATAATATCGGCAAAAGCGGCAAATTTAGGATGGTATGACCGAAAGACGGCTTTTTGAAATTCGCGGCTCGTTATAACTTTAGTATTAAAGTCCCTGGCTGTTATAGTTTCACCCCTAAACTCAAAACTGGTCGGTCTTTCTCGGCCAAAAAGCGTAGGCGTAGAATTAACCTTTATGCCAGCCTTTTCGAAATTTGCAATTTGCTTGGTAGACATAGAACGATATTTACATAGAATCGGGACGATGCCGTCGCATGAACCGCTAGTGGTTTTGCTCCTTAATAATCTTGTCGTTCTGGTGTCCATCGTGGCAAGCGATAAATCTAATTTATCGACCAACGCCTCTTTGAACTGGACAATAATGTATGCGGGAGAAAGCATAACGGTGAGTAATACAAAATAACCGATTACCACGGTGACTATTGCAACAAGCGGCCCTTTTTGTTTGGCGAGGTTTTTGATAGCCTTTATTTTTCCTAGCGCACCGGGTTTAAGCATGTTCGCCGCTTCTTTTGCGGCGGAAGTCTTGTTCTTCCAAGGCCCCTTTAAAACATTAGAACCTTTGGCTTCTTGCTCTGCCACGGATTTTTCATTACTAAGCGATTCGGGTTTGTGCTCTTGGTCTTTGACGGCCTCTAGGTTAGCCTGATCTGGAGTCGTGTTGCCCGCACCCTCGATTACATGCAGATTAGGCCGAATGTCCGGATCGATGTCTTTGAGTTTTCGTGCGGGTAATGCCATAACTGTTATCCTACATTATAATCAACGCGCTTATATTTACAAATCTATACAGAGGCTCCCGGGTTCATATAGCTTGTCGTTCCTGACCGCTCGATTGGAATTTCCTGAGTGGCCTGATCTAACGCCCTTGGGTTCGTGGTAATCAGTTGTTTTTCGGTCGGGCTGGCTTCAATTTGGATGTGGACGTGGCTTTGGCCGGCAAAGAACAGGCCCTGGCCGACTGGGAAGCTGGACAAACGCTTCTTCTCTTCTTCGGTCAGTTTGAATACGTCGCATAAAACGTCAACCGCACTGGAAGATTGTTTCAATAAAATCTGCATCGAACTGTTGGCAACGATGGCGCGCCCCATTTTGCTGCTCATAAAGTCTTCGACGTCTTGGGTAATCGTCGTCAGCCCTAAATAATATTTGCGGGCGCGTTTAGCCAGGCTGAACATAAAGCTGGCCGAGTCGTCGTATTTCATCAATTGCCAGGCCTCGTCAACGATTAGCATGCGCCTTTTTTGTTCGGCGCGGATGATGTTCCAGATGTGGCTGAGAATAACGTACATCGCCACCGGTCGAAGTTCGTCTTCTAGGTCGCGGGTATTGAATACGACCATGGTGTTGTTGATGTCGATGTTCGACTGCTGGCTGAATATGCCGGCAAAAGTTCCTGTCGTATATTTACGCAAACGCTGAGCCAGTTGCGGGCCGGTGCCGCCCATGTGCAGCAGTGTGTCATATAGATCGTTGACCGTCGGCGGCATTGAGTTATGGGTCAAAGGATCGCTGGTGATGCCGGCGCGGGCGTAGGTATCTATCAAGGCTTGGTCAAGGTCGGCTTCTTCGGAAGGTGTCAAAGCAGCCAACGGTACGCCGGAAGCTGAAGCTTGCGTTCCGCCCAGCATCAGTTTCAACAATCCGTGCAATGTAATAAGATTCGCACGCAGAGCATTGTCGGCTTCATCGGTGTCGATAACGCGCGGCAGATCAAATGGATTGATCCGAATATTTGAGTTCAGGCTTAGGCGGATATAGCTGCCGCCTACGGCGTCGCAAAGTTTTTGATACTCGTTTTCAGGGTCGATAATGATAATTTCGCTGCCCATCATCATGGCGCGCAGAGCCTCTAGCTTGACCGTAAAGGATTTGCCGGCGCCGGATTTGGCAAAGACCACCATGTTGGCGTTTTCCAAACTGAACCTGTCAAAGATAACCAGGCCATTATTGTGCATGTTGATGCCATATAGTACGCCGTTTTCCTGAGTCAGGTCAGCACTGGTGAACGGGAAGCTGGTGCTGATAGCGCCGGTGTCCATGTTGCGGCGGATTTGCAGTTGATCGGACATTTGCGGCGCGGTACTGTTAAGGCCCTGTTCTTGCTGACTGCTGGCAACCTTGGAATATAACATCTGTTGGCCAAATATCGTCTCGACTTTATGTTGAACGAAACCTAGTTCGTC
>JAXDCN010000047.1:0-3886 GCA_034677945.1 Saccharimonadales bacterium (SeqCode) | reverse complement strand
GGTGATGACTTCGGGCGGCCCCGTTTGCGTAATAAATGCAGCTTTCATAAAGTTCGATATTTGCCAGCCGCCAATGTAGAACCGCGCTCCCCGGGCCGCAAGCGCGCGCAGGGTGCGGCATCACACGATCGGGCGTGGGCGGCGGCAGGCGGGTTTGCGATGCGGAGTTCCGTGCAGTAACGGCTTTCGGAGCGTGAGACGCGCTGCGCGATTTTCGGCGGGCGTCATTTTTATTCCGGGCGCAATCAGGCGTTATGCGTCACGCTCCATGCCTGGGCCTCATCTTTTTACGTATTTGGCGCGTTTGGCGGGAAATGCAGCGGCGGATTTCCGTCTCAAGGCGAACCTTTATACCCGCATCCCAACTCAAGCTTTGCCGACGCGCGACGGCGTGCTGCCACGCTTCAGCCAAACCATGAGAATCCCGATGTCCGCCGGCGAAACCCCGGCAATGCGGGCCGCCTGGCCTAACGTTGCGGGGCGAATTTTCAACAGCTTTTGCCGAGCCTCAGTGCGCAGGCTCGGCACCGCCTGGTAATCAAAACCATCAGGGATCTGCTTGTCTTCCAGGTTCTTAAGCCTGGCTACTTCCTCCTCCTGACGAGCGATATAACCGGCGTATTTAATGTCAGTCTCGACTCTAAGTATTATATCGTCTGATAAATTAACATCAGTAGATATAATATCTCGATATGAACATTCAGGCTGGCATAGCAACTGGGCCAGGGTGCGCGACCCGCTCCAGGTCTGCCGCAATCGCGCTATTTCGGCGGCGACGGCTTCCTGCCGGGCTTTGGATTCTAGGTAATGACGTTTTGGCAGAAGTCCGATCTCGAAACCCAGTTTTGATAATCGTTCGTCGGCGTTATCCTGCCGCAAAATCAGCCGATGCTCTGCCCGGGAAGTGAATATACGGTACGGCTCGGTCGTGTCTTTTGTCACCAAATCATCAATCAATACGCCGATGTAAGCCTGGTCTCTACGCAATACCACAGGATCAAGCCCATTAACCCGACGGGCTGCGTTAATACCGGCCATGAGTCCCTGACCCGCAGCTTCTTCGTAGCCGGACGTTCCATTGATTTGGCCGGCTAGATAAAGATTTTGGCAAACTTTGGTTTCAAGTGACGGGCGAAGCTGATTGGGAAAGCAGAAGTCATACTCGATAGCGTATGCGGGTCTTAGAATTTCGGCGTTTTCGCAGCCGATTATCGTCCGCACCATCTGCACTTGTACCTCGAACGGGAGCGAAGTTGAAAAGCCGTTTACGTAAATCTCTTCGGTAGTAGCACCTTCAGGCTCCAGGAATATCTGGTGACGCTCTTTCTCGGCGAACCGGACGATTTTATCTTCAATGGACGGACAATATCGGGTGCCAATCCCGTGTATTTTACCGGAATACAGTGGTGAATGGTGTAAATTAGCCCGAATCACCTCGGCGGTGGACTTGGTGGTATAGGTGATATGACAAGGAATCTGGCTTCCGATTTTATCGAGAATTGATTCCGGCGGGTATTTATTGAAGTGTTCCACGTGGAACTTTTGGTCTCTATCCCATCCGAATAGCTTTCGGTTGTTGGCAGCCTCTGATTGTTCCACGTGGAACAAATCCTCTTTCCAGTTGGTAAAGTAGGGGACCGGTTCGTCTCCGGATTGGACTTCGATCTTATCAAAATTGATCGAGCGGCGCAGCAATCGTGGAGGAGTTCCGGTCTTGAGTCGCCCTAATTCAAGCCCAATCTCTTTTAACGAGGCTGATAGCCCAGTAACGGCCGGCTCACCAAAACGACCTCCAGACTGATGATTCTGGCCGATGTGGATTAAACCGTTCAGAAACGTCCCCGTTGTCAGCACAATCGTCTTGCCATGATATTGCACTTCCATGGTCGTTTCCACGCCATAGGCTTGACCATCTCGCTGCAGAACTTTGGAGCATTGTGCCTGTCGAAGATCGAGGTTTGGCTGTCGCTCGCATATCCACTTCATCCGAAATTGATAGGCTTTCTTGTCGCACTGCGCCCTGGGCGCCCAAACCGCTGGCCCTTTTTTACGGTTTAGCATCCGAAACTGCAACCCGGTCATATCGGTCGCCTTTGCCATCTCACCGCCCAGCGCATCTATTTCACGGGCGATATGTCCTTTTCCAAGGCCGCCGATGGCAGGATTGCACGATAATTGCCCAATCGTATCGAGATTGATGGTTAGCAGCAACGTTTGGCAACCCAAACGAGCTGCCGCCAGTGCAGCCTCGATTCCGGCATGTCCAGCTCCGATTACTATAACATCATATTGCTTTGGATAAACGAACATGACTCCTTAAAAGCAACGGAATTAGCAAGTCAACCGTCAGACTATGTTAACGATAACATAGCTGAAAATTCGCATAAAGCAGGTAAAAACATCCCTATTTCTGTCTAAAATACCCTTAAATTGACTCATTCTGCGATCGTCGTATTTAGCTGGGCCGTAAATTATTTGGTTCTGAATGTTCGGCGAGCTACGAGTCTTACTTTTCGAACTTCATTCTCTTTCCGCGCGTGTTCCCAGGTTGTTTCGTGCCTGATAATTGTCTTACTATGCCGAAGGATTCAATATACTTACGCTTGTTTCTACGCAACACCAACTTTTTTCGTTAACATCTGGCAAATCCCGTTCTGGTGGACGGATACCTGTTTTAGCCTTGGTTTTGAGGTGTCAGAAAGTATCGTCGTGTGCGAATGATCGGCCTCATGACCTTGTTTCTCTATATGGTCGTGATTTTGGAACCCAGTACAAGCCGCGCTTTGTCGCGCTATCCCAAGCTGTTAAAAACTAACGCAGAATTATAAAATACGCTCAAAAACAGTTAGAAATCAGTCCGAAATGGTTATTTATTCGCTACCGTTAACGATAACTATACACTAATATGCCTTACCTGCTCATCGAGTCAACCTGCTGTAATCACGGTTTTGAGTTCGCCCTTTGCTTTGTCGGAGCGTCATGTTAGCGTTTGGTGTGCGGATAATCTTTATTAGCTTGCTTGGCATCTGCGGGATGGTCACGCAATTGATGGCGGATAACAACCTTGCTTCAGGAACTACCAATTCCGCCACAGTTTCGTTACTGACAACGAACGATGCGGTTGAGCAAGAGTTTCAGCGCCTGATGGCGGCGGACGATGCGGCGCAAGCCGAGGTGGACCAGTGGATTCGCGATAATAACGCGGCGGCCGCTCGTGGCAGTGCCGTGCCGAAAGCCGATTTGGAGCGGCGGATTCGTGAGCGTTTTCGTCCCGTGCGCGAGGCCTATAATGATTTTCTGATGCGGCACCCGAAGCACGCCCGCGCCCGGCTGGCCTATGGCAGCTTTCTGAGCGATTTTCACGATAACGAGGGCGCGCGCGAGCAGTGGGAAAAGGCGCTGGCACTCAATCCCCAGGATCCGGCGGCCTATAACAACCTTGCCCATCTTTACAGCCAGACCGGTCCGGTCACCCGGGCCTTCGAGTATTATGGCCGGGCCATCGAGTTAAGTCCGCAGCAACCGCTCTACTACCGCAACCTGGGCGACGCCATTTACCTGTATCGCACGCAGGCCATGGAATATTACCACCTCGACGAGCAGCAGATTTATGACAAAGTGCTGGAACTCTACCGCAAAGCCCTGAGCCTGGATCCGACCGATTTCCCGCTCGCCTCAGATGTGGCCCAGGTTTACTACGGCTTTAAACCGCTCCGCCTCGAAGCGGCACTGCGTTCCTGGACCAATGCCCTCGCGCTAGCCCGGGATGAAATCGAACGCCAGGGTGTATATTTGCACTTCGCCCGGCTCAAACTCCAAACCAACCGCTTCGAGGAAGTCCGCGCCCATCTCAGCGCCGTCACCAACGAGATGTACGCCGAGTTGA
>JAXDCN010000046.1:0-2933 GCA_034677945.1 Saccharimonadales bacterium (SeqCode) | reverse complement strand
GTGCCAAATATATTATTATTGCCATGCGAATCAAGAATCATATTCGGTAATTTTCTGCCTAACTCAATCATGATATATCCATTATCTATAGTCGTGGAACTTTTTCCCGATCGAACGGTGTAATTATAGTTCCCAATTTCAAACAATTTACCGCTTTTGTCTCTAATTTGACTGTAAGCCCGACGGTATTCACCGACATTAAAAATCATACCACTATAACCGGGCTTGGAAGTACTTGGTATAAATATAAGATTATTTGCTTCCGCAAAACGGCATACTTGAACATCCTTATGCAATGCCGCACGCTTTTTTTTATCAACAATCAATGATTGAATCATAAATACTATAATTACTATCGCGGCTTGGATAATAATTGGCGCGTTTAAACCCTCAAAATCAGGCGACAGCTTACTCACGATAAAAGCTGTTAATAAGCTAGAAAATGCAATAAAAAAACCAAATAATATAAGTGGATTTATTTCTAGGCCAAATATATTTATGGTGGATTTTTTTACGTAATATTTTTTCCTATAATTTACTATGTCCTGTTTTGTCACAGGAATCATCAATGTTTGATAATCAAGTTGCATAAGTATTATTGTACGACATCTTCGCCGAAATGTTTTTGCAGACGCATAATGATCGAGCCCTCGTGGCGGCCCAGTAGTTTGCTGAGTTCACCAACAGTCGAACCGTTGATAAACTTCTCTTTTAGTTCCGCGTCCTGCTGCGAAGTCCACGGCCGATAGGCATTCGGATAAGTTTCGCGCATGCGGGCGATTTTTTCGGTCCAACCGCTACTTGCCTTCTTCGGTTTTTTTGACGGCGTCTTTTCGTCACGGCGTTTTTTTGCCAAATCAGCCAAATGCGCGAATCTTTTGCTGTCGCGCGCGGCCTTGTCGCGCAGATTCGTATCTATTATTTGGGCATCCTCGCTGACCTTTAGTGCCATCTGATTTATGCCAGATAAATACAAATTGCGCAAATTTTTTACTCGGCTAAGAGCTACGTAACCCATGCCCTCGACGAAGGCTTTCCTTAAATCAATTCGCGCCGCGTCTAGTGTCATACCCTGGGATTTATGGACCGTTATCGCCCACGCCAGCCTTAACGGTATTTGAGTGATGCCGGCGCGTTTTTTGTCGCCGTCGCGCAGTTCCCATGTGTCCGGCGTCATCGTGACGACCTTGCCGTTTTTGAATTCAATTACCGGATAATCAGTGACCGGCTCAAAATCTATTACCGTTCCCAGGCTGCCATTGACATACTTTTTGTCCGGACTGTTTTTGACCGCCATGACAAATGCACCCTTTTTCAGCTTTAATACGGTTGGCGCCAACACTGATCGCTGCAGGTTTTCAACATAATTTTTACTGCCGGTGGTCGTTTGCATATACGACACCTCATCGCCTTCCAGTAAATTCAATTTGGCTTCGTTTATCTTGTCGACATCGACGTTCATGGTATGAAGTTCCGTCAAAGTTTCGTCATCATCAGGATAGACGTCTGTTCTAGCCAGTAACGATTCGGCATGGTTACGGCGCAGTTCGCCGGCACGCATCGCATCCAAAATATCCAGCAGTTCCTCATCATTTTGGCGGTGTTGTTCGTGCAAATAACAGATAACCGGGTCAAGTTCTTGCCAGACGCGGCTGTTGACGACGAAACCGCCCATGCGCGAACCTCCGCGATTTATTGGCGGCAACTGAAAAAAATCACCACTCATAATAACCTGGATGCCTCCGAAAGGCTCGTCCTTTTTGCGTACGATACGGCATACTTCGTCAACCATATCCAAACGAAAGTCATGCAACATACTAACCTCGTCGATAATCAGAACATCGGTTTTTTCGATGATTTCGCACCGGCCTTTGGGCAGGTTTTCAAAAAAACCATGAGGCAGTTCGTCATAGACATTAATACCGCTCCAGGAATGAATCGTCGTGCCGCCCAAGTGAGTCGCCGCTAGGCCGGTCGTGGCCGTGACTGATACGTGCTTGCCCTCGGCCTTTGCCAATTTGATAAATTGGTTCAATATAAAAGTCTTGCCTGCCCCGGCCGGACCGGTCAGAAACACGCTTTCCCCTGAAAGCATTACTTCAAGTGCTATTTCTTGGTTCACTTATACAATTATATCTTATTTATTTAGTGACCCGGAAACCCCAAGCGCCACCGTAAAAAGTCGTCAAAGGCTGGAGCTCTAAACCGTAGATGCCGTTTATACAGGAATTTGAATAGTTTCCACCCCGCCAATAATAATGTTCTGTAGCTTCTGCGTGATTTGAATTGACTCCGCCCATACCATTCAAACAATTCCAAGTACTTGACCCGGGCAAACCGTTATTAGCCGGCAGTGCCTGGGCTGGCAAACCGTACCAGTTCATAGATGCGTCAGTATATTCTCTTTCAACATAACTAGCGTCACCGGCATAGCCGGGCTGTTGGCCGCCGGCAATGGAGGCATCAGTTCTTTCGTAATTATTACCGGACAAGTCCCAAATCGTTTCGCCGTTCGTCAATCTAAGAGTACGCTTCTGCGCGTCTCCATATACACCGCCAGTCATCGTCATATCTCCTGCGACATTACCAGTACCATAATAACCGTCAGTATCATCAGTACTCGCTACGAGCGCCTTGGATGGAACGTTATCGGAATGACCTATATATACATAGCCGCTACCGACCGCACCGCCGCTCCAGTTACTTGGCACCGAAGCGACATTCTGCGCAATTGTCAGCCACTCGGCTTCGGTTATGAGATGGCAACCGCTGCAAACCGATTCGCTTGCGATTGGTATATCGGCTGTTTTAATGCCTCCTACAGGATAGCCTTGAGCACTAGACACTATCTTCCTACTGCTGCTTATTTTATAACTGTCATACGGCCAAGTGTCAAAACCCGAATTATAGGTACTATCACCCAACCCGTCACC
>JAXDCN010000045.1:0-10184 GCA_034677945.1 Saccharimonadales bacterium (SeqCode) | reverse complement strand
ACCAGGCATTTTTTTGCCGGAAATCGCCGTCAGCATATGGATGCCGAGCGCCGGCAAGAGCGTGATAGCGCCGTAACCCAACCTGGCCCATTCGAAGTTCGTAATGCCTAAATTGCCGCAACTCATATATTCGGCCAATTGGAACGTGCCGAGCGAAAGAAGCAAAATAATCGCCAGCCGCGTGATCGTGTTGATTTTATAGCGCCAGAACGTATATAGCGCCAAGGTGAATTCGATTAAAAACGTCGCCAACATAACCGGCGGCGAAAAACAGTATAACTTTCCCTGATATTTACTTCTCATGATGCCCTTATTATAGCGTATTTTCCATTTGATAATAGACGGGCGAGGGCATATGATTGGATTAGGTATATTTAAGTTTGGGGGCCGGCTGTGAATATTATCGAGACCAAGAAGCTTACTAAATATTACGGCAAGACGCTGGGTATAGCCGATGTCGATCTGGAGGTCAAAGAAGGCGAGATTTTCGGCTTTATCGGCCCGAACGGCGCCGGCAAGTCAACTACGATACGCACGCTGCTGGGGCTGATTTATCCTTCGAAAGGCAGTGCCAAAGTTTTTGGCAAAGACATTATTAAATTCGGGCCGGAAATCAAGGAAGAAGTAGGCTATTTACCGTCAGAAGTCTTTTACTATGACGACATGAAAGTAATCGACCTGCTGAGGTATTCGGGCAGCTTTTATAAAAAAGATAAGCATGCAATCGAATCCAGAATCAAGGAACTGGCCGATTATTTAGACTTGGATTTAGATAAAAAGATTGACGATTTGTCGTACGGCAACAAAAAGAAAGTCGGCATCGTTCAGGGATTGATTCACAGCCCAAGGCTGATAATCCTGGATGAGCCGACCGGCGGTCTGGACCCGCTGATGCAGCAAAGATTTTTTGACTTGTTGAAGGAAGAGAACAAAAAAGGCGTTACGATATTGTTTTCATCGCATATCCTAAGCGAGGTTCAGAAATTGTGCGATCGAGTAGCTATCATCAAAAGCGGTCGGATTATCAAGATCGAAAAAATCAGCGACTTGGCGAAAAACACCTATAAAAGGTTCAAGATCGAGTCCGCGGCGCCGATTGGCGACAAGATGTTTGCCGGCTTAAAGGGCATCGGCAATCTGGAAACGACCAGTCATTCGGCCAGTTTCTTGTTCCGCGGCGACATCAATGATGTCATTAAAGTTGCCGTCAGGCTGAATTTGACGAACATGCTAATCGAAGAGCCCGATTTGGAAGAAATCTTTCTGCACTATTACCAGACGGATGAAGAATAGGTCATGAACGTATTCGCGAGGGAACTAAAAGCTTACCGAAAATCTACCATAATTTGGATATTGTCGCTATCGTCATTGGTCGTACTTTTCCTAATGATGTATCCGGCCTTTTCCGGTGACGTTGACGTAATGAAAAAGATTCTGCAAAATTTTCCGCCGGCGGTACGGGCGACTTTCGATCTGTCACTGGGCAATTTTTTTACGATATACGGTTTTTTGGGATATTTGATGACTTTCGTGACTTTGGCCGGCGCCGTTCAAGCCATGAATTTGGGTGTTGGTATTTTATCGAAGGAAGAAAGCGGTAAAACCGTCGATTTCTTGCTGTCAAAACCGGTTTCGCGAATTAAGGTCGTGACCGGCAAATTGCTGGCCGCGCTAAGTTTAGTACTGATGACCAACGTTGTTTTTGACGCGGTAGCGCTGATAACCAGCCGGGCGGTATCAAAAACCGATTTCGACGTCAAAATATTACTGCTTCTTTTGTCGATACTGTTTTTGATCCAGCTGTTTTTTCTGGCCTTTGGCCTAGCTATGTCGGTTATAGTAAAAAAGGTAAAATCGGTCATATCGGTGTCTCTGCCGACGGTATTTACATTTTTCTTTATCGGAACTATCGGCGCAATATTGGACAATGATAGCGTCAAAATGTTCAGCCCGTTCAAATTTTTTGATACCGACTACGTCATAGACCACGGTACCTTGGACCTGAAATTTCTAATAATCGAAGCCGTCTGTGTAATCGTCGCAGTCGCCGCGACCTATGTGATATACGCTAAAAAGGATATCAAATCCGCCATATAAGAGGTTATGATGAATATTTATTTACGCGAACTAAAGGTTTATCGAAAAAACGTAATCTATTGGTCGATTGGTATCGTGCTGCTGCTATGGGCCAGTATGATCAAATACCAGACGCTAAATACTTCCGGCCAATCGATATCTGAACTGATGAAACAGTTCCCGCAGTCGATTCAGGCAATATTCGGTCTTAGCGGCTTTGATTTGACGACTATCAGTGGTTATTACGGGGTCATGTTCATGTATATGGCGTTGATGGTTACGGTGCACGCCGTGATTATCGGCTCTGACATAATTTCCAAAGAAGAGCGCGACCGGACGACGGAATTTTTGTTTGTCAGGCCGATATCGCGCGTCAAAATCTTGACCGGCAAGATAGCGGCCGGGTTAACTTATTTGGTTATTTTGAATCTTATAACTTGGGTGTCATCGCAGTACTTAGTCGATTATTATGGCAAAGGCAGTATGTCGGCCGGACAATTGGCAGTCATGATGATAGGGTTGTTCTTTTTACAACTAATATTTTATTTCGTCGGTGTGACAGCGGCCGCGCTATTGAGACGCCCGAAACTTGCAGGTTCGGTGGCTACGTCCGTAATGTTATTCACGTTTTTGATTACGATATTCATCAACGTTAATGACAAACTGAGCGACTTGAAATATTTGACGCCGTTCCGATATTTTGACGCCAAAGATATGTTGTCCAGCGGACAGCTTGACCCGTTGTATGTTTCAATCTCTTTACTGTTGATTGCCGGAATGATCGTACTGACCTACAAGAACTACGCTTCCAGGGATTTAAGTGTCTGATATCAACAATTCGCTCAAGCTTGTGTAGGGCGGTGCATAGATGAGATACTGGCCTAAATTTGTCGGAGAAGTAAATGAGCGAAAAATGCCCGTATTTTAGTGAGTCTGAAGTAAAAAGAAACTGCCATATGAAGGAGGGCGTTGTCGAGCTTGCCGGTCAGCCGTGCGAAGACGAACGGGGCAATGAGATATGCGGCCTAGCCGCCGCGCATCATTATGCAAGTGAACTGCGTGAAAAATATTTGGACCCGCTTGATAAATTCAGTCCGATAACCGCAACATTGACGATTGATAAAGTCCCAGATGGAAATTCGCCACTGAATATTCGTGAGGAGTGGGTTGGTGTTAATTTACCTTTGAGGCGGTTGGGTGATGGCGGTGGTAGCCAGGGTATGATAGTGACCATTCCGGACATGCTAATTAGCTTGTTATCCTCAGGAAAACTTGACGCGGCTGACCATTATGCTCGCGAATCAATCAACGACGGTATCCCATACTGGATATTCAGTGAAAAAGAAGGATATGTGACCGAGTTGGAATCAACGGTAGGTAGCTTTGAATATTTTGGCTTGCCTACAGACTATCCGGAGGCGACCCAAAAATTGGACGGGCCATCGGACGACGGTTCTAAGCTATAATGGTTTCATGATTGATTCCAGAAAAGTAGTTAAAAAATTAATTCCGACTGGCTTGTTTAAGCAGATAGAACCTTTCGGGCATTTGATAGAGGCAATACTTGCAAACATTCGTTACGGCTTTCCTTCACGCGGCATGCATGTAATAGGAGTGACCGGCACGAACGGCAAAACTACGACGACATTCATGATACGACAGATGCTGCACGAGGCCGGTATCAAAGTCGGTATGTCCAGCACTGTAGCTTACGGTGCGGGTGATAATATCAAATCGCAAATCGAGCATATCACGACGGCACAGTCAGGCGTCCTGCAAAGGCGACTGCGCGATTTCAAGCGTGCCGGCGTCAAATGGGTCGTTGTCGAGACGTCCAGCCATTCATTGGCACAGAATCGAATCTGGGGGATACCTTATGAGATTGCTGTGATGACCAATGTCACGAACGACCATTTGGATTATCATGGTAATTTTGACAACTACTTGGCGGCGAAGGTCAAGCTGTTCAAATTAGCAGCAAAACACGGCCGTAAATTTGGTGTCATTAATGCCGATGATCCTGGTGCCAAGAATTTTATCGGTGCCGTACCGCGGGCGGTTACTTATGGGATTAATGACGGCGACTTGAAGGCTGAGAATATTCAACTGGCAGCCGACCATTCGACATATTCAATCAGAGTCGGTGACGAACGGTACGATATCCGCGTCAATATTCCAGGAAGGTTTAATGTCAGTAACAGTCTGGCTGCGGTGGCAGTCGGCAGGGAATTGGGCCTATCGAAAGAACAAATCGAAAAAGGAATCGCGTCATTAAAGGGCGTCGAGGGGAGAATGGCGGTTATTAGCGAGGGTCAGAAATTCAGGGTGATTATAGATCACGCTTCGACTCCGGATGCATTCAATAATTTCTTTAGTAGTGTAAAACCTACAACAAAAGGCAAACTGATCGCTGTTTTCGGTTCGGCCGGCCGGCGTGATGTCTCTAAACGGGCTGTTCAGGGAGAAATAGCCGGGCACTATTGCGACGAGGTGATTATCACCGAAGAAGATGACCGCGATATTGACGGCAATATGATCATGCGGCAGATTGCCGTCGGCGCCAAGAAGGCCGGTAAAGAGTTGGATAAGAACTTGTTTTTGATTTTGGACCGCGAGTCGGCCATTAAATTTGCTTTAGAGCGGGCAGGATCGGCCGATGATACTGTCGTGCTATTGGGCAAGGGGCATGAAAAGACTATCGAACGCGCTGACGGCGAGCATCCTTGGAATGAAACCGAGGTTACCAGGAAACTGCTTAAAAAGATGAATAAATGAAATTCGTCATGAATTGGTGTTCGGGCCTGATAAAAAAAATTGACCAACTCAGGCCTTTTGATGTGGCGATTATTATTTCAACTATAGCTTTGGTCGTATTTTTCTCCGGTCTTCAAGGTGGCTTTCAGGGTGATGATACCGATCAGATAATCAAGAACGAAGCCATCCACTCACTTTCTAATGTCGGAAAGTTCTTTGGATCGAGTACGTTTTGGAACGGCGAACAACTGGTCGGTGATTTTTACCGGCCGATGATGACGACGACTTATGCATTTGTCTACGCGTTTTTTGGGGCCAACCCGACGGCCTATCATGTAGTCCAACTGATTTTATTTATTGGCTGCGCCTTTATACTTTATCTGTTTTTGAAATCTATGTTCAAGCCGTCCGTGGCGTTGCTGTTATCTTTGATATTCTTGGTCCATCCGATAAATTCGCAACCCGTTTTTTCGATACCATCGATGCAGGAGCCGCTGATGTTCTTGTTTGGTATTTCGTCATTGTATGTGTTATCAAAGTTCAAACAGACCAAGCATCTGGTTCTGGCAACGGCGCTTTTGTTCTTGTCGCTCATGAGCAAGGAAACTGCCATCGTCTTCGTTTGTCTGGCCGTTCTGTACATGTTTATTTATCATCGGCAGCAAACCGTTCTGTTCGTGAAAATTATTTCTATTCCTGTCGTACTGTTCGTGCTGATGAGAATCGGTGCGGTCGGGTTTCGCAATATCGTCCAAAGCGCGCCGGTCGACATGCTGAGTTTCGGCGAACGGATGATAATGGTGCCGTCGATGATAATGTTCTATTTAACCAAGTTCCTGTTTCCATATGATCTGGCGACCAGCTACTATTGGGTGTACAAATCAGTCACCGTTACGGGTTTTTGGCTGCCGTTACTATTCGATTTACTGCTGACGGCTGGTTTTGTCTATGCCGGCCGGCTGATTTACAAAAAGAAGAACAAGAAATTATTTAAGTCATACCTTTTCTTTGCGGTCTGGGCGGTTTTGGGGCTGATGCCGCATATGCAAATCATCGCCCTCGACATGACCGCTTGCGAGACATGGTTTATTATCCCGATGATCGGCTTTCTGGGAATGCTGGCGGTAATGGCTACGTCTTTGTTGCCGCGCATCAAGCCCTGTTGGCTGTTAATCCTATTCGTGCCGCTTTTGATCGTATTAGGCGTGCGCACGGCAATACGCGGTCAAGATTACCATTCGCAGGTGACGTTATCGCTGAAAGACATTGCCGTAACGGACAAAAATTACCTGGCTATGAACAACCTGGCGAAGTATTACATTGATCACGATGATCCCAAGAAAGGCGAAGGCTATGCTAATAAATCAATTGAATATTTTCCGGCGATTTCAAACTACATCAATTTGGGTGTTGCCCGGCAAGTGCAAAGAAACTACGTTGGCGCAAAAGAGGCGTATTTACACGCATTGGAATTTTATCCTCTTCGCGTGACGTACGAAAATATTGCCATAGTCAACTTTTCGATAGGCGAGTCAGCCGACAATATCGCTTTTTTGAAAGAGGCCTTGAAAGTATTCTTTGACGACAACAGGCTGTGGAATTATTTGGCGATAGAAGAAGCGGCGGCCGGCAACGAAAAAGAAGCCAAGAACGCTATTTTAAACGCTTATAGGACCGGAAAAGTGCCGGCGTCGCTATATGAAGCGATCATGAATAAAAAGCCTTTGGATATTCCGATGCCAGGTTCAGACAGAATTATTCATATCAAGTGGGACTAATCTATTGTCAGTGTCATGCAGCGGATAAAGCCGCCGCCTTTTGATAGTTCGGTAATTTCGGGCTGCAGAACATTTAGGCCGCGGTTTTTTAGGTCTGCCGCTAATTTTGGGGCGTGAGCACTCATGATTACGGTTTCACCGGTCGAGACCAAATTTGTGGCGAAGGCGTTTTTAGCTTCGTCGATTGAGACTTCGATTCTATCGACGGCGTCAAATGAAGCCAGTAGTTCACGGCTTTCCGGCACGAACGCTTCCGGGCAATAAGCAATCAGGCCTTTGTTGTCACCGTCCGGCGCTTTGATAATGGCGATTGCCATATCGATATCGTAAAAATAGCTGTCCGGCCATCCGGACGCCCGGTTGATGACCATATGGCCGTTATCGCCGATCTGAGGCACGGCTTGCAATTGAATCAGTTCATAACCGAGCGTTTCGGCCGCGAACTTTTGGGCCGGCGCATCGCTGCGGTAGCCGTTGCCGCAAAACAGATAATTGCCGCAGGCCAAAGCGTCGCCCTGGCCGCTGAACTTGAAACCGTAGGGTATGTGAAAGACCTGTTTGCCTAAATCAGTCAGTACTTTTTCGGCGTAGGCTTCTTCGTCTTTGCGGGCGTTTGGCAGGCTGGCTAACACGGCTTTGTCGCCGCGCACCAAAGCCCAATTGGCGGTATATACGCCGTCCTGACAATCCGCAGGCGAGGGGACTGTTGTTATTTTTACTCCTGATTCGGTCAGTAACTTACGAATGTTGGCGTGCTCATCAGCTGCCTTTTCGCAATCGATTGAATTTTGGTGGTAATAAGGGTTGATCGGTTGTTTGGTGCTGAAGTTACTAGCGTCCGACATCAGAATGTGTTTATTTATTGCTGGCATTGCTTTTCTTTCGGTTAACTACCTTTAATAAAATAATTTTTTCATGAATATGGCGTATATGCGGCAAATAACGCGTTCGCCGAAGCTGGCCCATATCTTGTAGGCGAACGGGCGAATCACTATGTCATGTACCCCGACGTATTCGGTGACGGCTTTGTTAAAGCCGGTTTTGAACAAACCTATCCCGTAATGAGGGTGATTTTTATTGCCGATTTCTGCAGCCGGCGGCGACCCGCATAGATCGTAGCTTTTGACGCCTTTACTTACAAGCCATTCGATCACGCACCATTGAAGCGCATGGCTAGCGCCGTAGATGGTTTTTTCGCGGACACTGCCGCCATCCTTATAAGTGCCTTTTTTACCGAATATTTGCACGAATGCTCCGGCAATCGGTTTGTCGTCTTGATAGGCAAAGAAGAGTGCACCCATGCCGCTTTTAATGTATGATTTCCAAAAATTCTTGTAATACGACGAGCTACGAATCACGACTGATTTATCCGCCATCGTCTGGTGGATGAGGTTGACCATGATGTCAAAATTTTTGTCCGTCGGTTCGGCGATGGCGGTTTCCAGGCCGTCGCGATAGGCGCGTTTGATAGCGTGACGGGCTTTTTGCGGCAAATCGGCCATAATGTCATCGACATTTTTCGAAAGGTCCAGGATAACCGTCGATGAGTTCGGCTGGATCGGATGCGACGGGGCAAGCCCCAGCTTGGCCAGTTTTGTCACGGCTTCGTCGCTTTTGATGATTTCGGGCTCGATTTTTACCACGAATACGCCCTGTTTGCGGGCAAATTCGTGCAGTGGCCGCAGCAGCTTTGAAATATCCTCGGGCTTTCCCACGCCAGGCCCTTTAGGGATATACCATAACTTACCGATCGCAGGCACGTACCTTTCGTGTACGGTCATCGCGCAGATATCGGTGATTAGCAGCCGAATTCTCCAGCCGGTCTGAGATTTGATATTGGCAAGTTCGATACTTTGAGCAATATTCCCGCCGTCGAGGTTAGCGAGAATATGTTCGTTCCAGTTTACGATTTCCTGTTCAGTAGCAAAGCGGATTGTCATCGCTATCTATTGTAGACGCTATAGGTGCAAAAATGAAGTTGAGCGTCGTTTTTGTTGTATGTGTCCATAACATCACGTAAAATCAGATAATAATATGGTAGATATAAAACCTCTGTCAAAAAATTTTGAGGACGAAATAAAACAGGCGCAAACGGCTGAAGATTTAATTGATGCAATTAAACCTGAAACAATAGGCAAAGACGGGGTGCCCGCTAATTCTGGGCAAGGTCAAAACGTTCAATCACTACCGAAAGAAGGCCGACGATTAAAGGCGGAAAAAGAATTAAAACGATGGAATGGGGAATTAAAAATAATTGATGCGTATGCAATTATTTGTATCTGTATCGCATTTATATGTATCTTTGCCACATTCAACTCAAATTTATCCGGGGCCGAGAAATCCTTTTACTGCTTTGTGTATGGTTTGATTGCGGTCATATCTTATTTTTTGATAAAAGGTTACGATTGGGTCCGCAAGTTAATTATTGCCGGTTCGTATTTGAATGTTGCGCTGAGCGTTTATAATGTTATTCTGAAACCGGCGATGGCATTAACATTTGTACTGCCCATAGTATTATCAATAATATTCATAATATTTTTTAGCTCGAAATCGATCAAAAGACACTTTTAGCTGCAAGTCATTGTATCAATCTTTAACGTGCAGTTTTCTTTGCATACGACATCGTCAGGTTGAACCAGCCGATCGATGCAATCAAGCCGAGTATTACGACGGCATTTTTCAGGATGTCGCTTGTTGAAACCGTAAATGGCATCTGTACTATACCGAAAAACATCATTGCGTAGAACGCGCCGATGGATATGGTAAATATTTTGGATAGAAAATCCGTCTTGCCGAGCAGTAAGTAGCCTGGTATTAGGACGGCGAATATTGCAACAAGGTATGAAGTAATTGTTATGAAGTCGCTATTACCAGATAACACCTGGTATGGCAGGCTAGTGATCATCGGTACCAATGCAAATACTGTAAAGGCAATTTTGAAGACCGGCAAAAATTTCTTAGTCTCTTTTTCTGATTTTAGAGTCAAATATTTTGCAAAAAAGATTGCGGCAATAATCAAAGAGACGATATAAATCTCAACAACATAAAGCGGTGTCCCCATAAACATATCGCTTGAAGTATAGATTGACGAGAAAAAAGTATTAATTATCAGGCCAAAGTTTGCCAATACTAATAGCCAGAGTAGTGTCCACATTGAAGCGTCGAATAGGCTACTCAATAGAGGTGTTGTTTTGTTTTTAATTATTAACAATATGACGAAGAATACGATAACCGGCATATAAATCGTAATATTTCCAAAAATTGACTGCAGATAGACTTGTATGTCTATCATGCTGCCGTACTGGGCATAGTAAGCTATATAAGCTGATAGCTGCAGGACTATAACCGCGATGATAATCGCTAATATACTTTTTTGAAACTTAATCGGGTATTCAAATAATTTTTTCATGTTTTCAATATAGCATAAGCGTAATTTATAAATATAATTCTGGCACTCGGGGCTTGAAAGTGCTAATTTTTTTGGATAAAATAATAAATACGTAAATAAAATTGGAGGAGTAAATTATGGGTACGCCAATCAAACCTCTGGCAGATAGAGTCGTAGCGGTACGCGAA
>JAXDCN010000044.1:0-28619 GCA_034677945.1 Saccharimonadales bacterium (SeqCode) | reverse complement strand
TCAAGAGCGGTCTTGCCCTCTTCGCCTTGATAAGAAACGGTTTCGTTACCGGTCAATTCTTGTTTCGATGTATTCTCTGTCTTTACGGTATCCGATTTTTTCGAGTTATTCGATTGGTCGTATAAATAGAACCCGCCGGCAATTGCTCCGCATAATACTACTGCAGAAATGACAGCATAGATAATAGTTTGTTTTTTCATTAAATTTTTCTCCTTGTTTTAATACATTATATTAGCATTTGCTGAAACCGCAAAGTTCGCATTTTTGGCAGCCTTCGATAAAGCGCAGGCTGGCTGAACCGCATTCCGGGCAAAGATCGGTGGCTATTACTTTTGCCGGGGCTTTTTCGGTCCAAAGCGAGGCAGTCTCTTCTTTTTTATCAGTCACTTCGGTCTCTTCTTCTGATTCCTCAGTCATTCTGGCGGTCTGATGCATATCGATGGCTTTGGCCACGGCATCACCTAGCGAGCGGACTCGTTCGGCGCCGAATCCGGTCGAACTTGATCCGCCAATTCCTCGCAGGTGAGAAACTACCTTCTGAGCGATTTGATCGTTCGAGTAATCGGTCGGGATACGGAATGTCAATGAAATCAGGCGTCCGATGGCCTCGGCGTCAGCAGTAATGTCCGAACCGGCACGGCCGACGTTAATGAAGACTTCGAAAATGTTGCCTTCGTCGTCTTCGTTGACGGATATATAGGCTTTGCCCATCGGTGTCATCACGCGGTATGTCCTGCCTCGCAGTACATTCGGCCTTGGTTTGAGGTTGATCGGCATTTCTAATGGCAGTTCTATCTCTTCGGTTGATTTGACGGCCTTTTCTTCTTTTGATTCTTCTTTTTTGCCGGCTAGCTTGTCGTAATACGACGATTCCTTCTTGGTTTCTAATACTTGCTTTTCGCGGCTGCCGTCACGATAAATCGTAATACCCCTGCAACCGGTGTCCCAAGACATCAAATATGCGCGGCGGACGTCTTCGATGGTAGCGTCGTTCGGGAAGTTAATCGTTTTCGAAATGGCGTTATCGACATATTTTTGGAAAGCGGCTTGGATTTTCAAGTGCCATTCCGGTTTGATATCGCCAGCGACGACGAAGACTTTCTTTAATTCTTGCGGTATTGATTCGATGTTTTGGATCGAACCGCCGTTTGCTTGAATTTGTTCTAACAGTTCTTCGGAATACAGGCCGTGCTTTTTCAGCGCTTCGATGAAATACGGGCTGGTTTGGAACATACGTTTACCTTCCAAGGTATTTTTAGCGTATGTCAGGGCGAATAGCGGTTCGCAGCCGCTGGAAGTGTCGGCTAACATGGCGATGGTTCCGGTCGGTGCGATTGTCGTTCTGGCGCCGTTACGTGGTTGCAGTCCGCGCGGTTTGTCGTAAATCGAACCCTCAAAGGCCGGGAAGACACCGCGGGTTTTGGCCAGTTCTTCGGACGCAATATCAGCTTCTTTTTGGATGAATTTCATGACTTTGCTAGCCATGTCGACGCCTTCGTCGGTATTATAGCCGATATTGAGCGCCAGTAATGCGTCAGCAAAGCCCATGATGCCCAGGCCAATGCGGCGGATTTGACGGACGCGCTGACGGACTTTCTCGATAGGATAGTCGTTCATATCCAGAACGTTATCCAGGAAGTGAACCGATTGATGAACGGTTTCTTTTAGTGCATCCCAGTCAATGTCATCGCCTTTGACGAACTGAGCCATATTAATACTGCCTAATGTACAAGCGTCGTACGGTAACAGCGGTTGTTCGCCGCAAGGATTCGTGGCTTCGATTTGGCCCAGGTTGGGTGTCGGATTGGCGCGCGAATTGTTGATACGATCAATGAAAATCATACCGGGGTCACCGTATTGCCAGGCGAAACGGGTCATGACGTCAAAGACTTTTTTGGCGTTCAGCCTGCCGGTCTCGTTGCCGTTTCGCGGGTTAATTAACGGATAGCCGTAGCCAGCGGTTTCTTCTTTGCACCATTCGCGCAGTTTAGCGACGGCATTATCCAGACCCAGCTGCTTTAGATCAACGTCGCGGGTGCGGTGAGCTTCGCGGACTTCGGCGATTAGTTCATCAAAGTCAAATTCTTTCTCGTAATCAGGTGCCAGCAGTTGCTGATCGATTAATATTTGATCGAAGAATTCCTTGGTTGCAGCAACCGAGATGTTGAAGTTGGTCAAAGAAAATTCATCTAATTTATAAATCATGAACAACAAGATATCTGGGTGATTGAAATTCAAAATACCCATATTGGCGCCGCGTCTGACGCCGCCTTGCCGGACAGACGAGGTAATGTCGTTGTACATTTGCATGAAAGATACAGGGCCGGTGGTTTTGCCGCCCGAACTTGATAGAACGTCGTTTTGCGGACGAAGTCTTGTGAACGAAAATCCGGTACCGCCGCCTGATTTGTGAATCATCGCCATGTCCGTGGCCGTTTGCAGAATCCCGTCCAAACTGTCCGGCACTGGCAGTACGAAACAGGCTGATAATTGTTGGTTAGGCTTGGCCGTATTCAATAAAGTAGGGGTATTTGGCAAGAATCGTCGCGATGCCATCAATTTGTAAAATTGGGTAGCCGTTGCCATATGCGCTCGTTTGCCGCCGCCGTAAACCCTTTCGGCTGTGGCTATGTTGTAGGCGACTCGCCAAAACAATTGTTTAGGTGTTTCAAGCGGATTGCCGTTCGCGTCTTTGCGTGCATATCTGGTTTTGCCGATATACCAGGCGTTTTCACTTAGTTTTGGTTCGGCTAATGTTGCCGGTGCCTCTGGAATTTCGCGTCCGATCATCTGTATTTCAGCAAATTTTTCGGCCTCATCCAAAGATAGTATAGGCTGGTCTGTCTCCTTCATTTTACCCTCTCTGTCCCCCATATGTTGTGTTATGGACTGTAGTATAAGCGCTATATATTGCGTGTGTCAACGATAATTGTTATTATTACATTTACGACATTTAAAAAGAGGGTAATGATGAAAGCGACGACAAAACAAACCTATAAAGAAGACGTACTAGATTCAAAGAAGGTAGTACTACTGGACGTCTGGGCCTCCTGGTGCGGTCCGTGCCGGGCGATGGAACCAGCTATCGAGCAGATTGCCAAGGAAACTGCGGACTGGGCCGACGTTGTAAAATTAAACGCGGTTGGCGAAATGGAATTGGCCCAAGATTTGGGCGTCAGCGGTTTGCCGACATTCATGGTATTCAAAGACGGTAAAATCGTGAACGGCAGCTCGGGTATGACAACCAAAGCAAATCTGCTGAAAATGATGACAGACGCTAGGGGATAGAAAAATTAATCTGCTATAATAAGGCCGGATGGCGCGTTGGCGGAGCGGTTACGCAGAGGTCTGCAAAACCTTTCAGATGAGTTCGACTCTCATACGTGCCTCCACGTCGGAATAATTTTTGACCTCAAGGCGAACAAAGACGAAACTTTTTGTTCGCCAGAGAGGTCGTCAATCATTCCTCCTTCCAATTTTACAAACAGCCATGGGCTTGGTTTGTAGAATTGGAAAGCGACAGAACGTTTATAATTTGCGCGGATGGTGGAATTGGTAGACACGAGAGACTTAAAATCTCTTGGCTTCACGGCCGTGCGGGTTCAAGTCCCGCTCTGCGCACCAAAGTAAAATAGCTTTCCTCTGGGGAGGCTATTTTACTTTGGTATTCAAAATGGCTTTTACTCGCAAGGGAAGGCCGTGCGGGTGAGAACTGCAAGTCTGCAGTTCGCAAGGAAATATTCCGATGCAAACTATGTTTGCAATCGTGAATCTTCGGGTGAGAAAAGCCTGTGGCTTTTTGCAAGACGACTTTCCGATGAAAACTGTGTTTTCAATCGCGAAATCGTGGGGTCGATGAAAGTGACCGTGGAACGTGACCAAGTCCCGCTCTGCGCACCAGAATTGAAACGATATAGTCACGATTAGTGACTATATTTTTTGTCAACTGATTCTACGCTGTATTTAATATACGGCTATCGCAAGACAAGTCTAAATGCATGCTTATATTTACTGATGCTATTTGCTATAATATTGGCATAAACCTGTAATCCTTAAAGGAGGGTAACAATGGACGCCGTTTGGATCATTTTAGGAATTTTAGCAGTAATAATCGTCTTTGTGTGGATTGCATATAATTCACTGGTGACACTAAAGGTACGCGTAGATGAAGCCTGGAGCGACATCACCGTCCAATTGAAACGAAGGCTGGATTTAATCCCGAACCTTGTTGAAACGGTCAAAGGCTATGCCAAACATGAAAGCAGCGTATTCGAAAACGTTACCAAAGCCCGCGCCGATACCCTTAGCGCCAAAGGCGTCAAAGAAACGGCTGCCGCTGAAACTCAGTTCGAAGCGGCGCTAAAAAGCGTCTTTGCCGTCGCCGAAGCTTACCCTGATTTAAAGGCCAATCAAAACTTCGTCGAACTGCAACAGGAACTGGTTGACACCGAGGACAAAATTCAAGCATCGCGCCGATTCTATAACGGCGGCGTACGCGATCTGAACACCAAGATTCAGACTTTTCCAAGCAATATTATTGCAAAATTATTTAACTTCGCCGCTCGTGACTTCTTTAAACTAGGCGAAGAAGAACAAAAAGCCGCCGAAAAACCGGTTGACGTAAAATTCTAACAAAGACATCTAATAATGTACAAAGCAATTGCCGATAACAAGCGCAACACATTACTGATTATGGCCGTATTCGTCGGCCTGATTAGTGCTATTGGTTGGGCGGTCAGTTACATGTATGGCAACACCGACATTACGTATTTCGTAATAATCGGCGCGGCGCTTTATGCTTTGATGCAATATTTCATTGCGGACAAATTGGCCGTCGTGATGACAGGCGCTAAACAAATCGAAAAAAAGGACAATCCAAGATTCTATCGGATAGTCGAAAATCTGGCTATTACGACCGGTATGCCGACGCCCAAGGTTTATATAATTGACGATCCGGCGCCGAACGCTTTTGCGACCGGCCGTGACCCAAACCATTCGATAGTGGCCGCAACCACCGGATTAATCGATATGATGACCGACAGCGAACTTGAAGGCGTCATGGCGCACGAGATGGGGCATATCAAAAATTACGATATCAGATTAATGATGATAGTGTTCGGACTTGTCAGCGCTATCGGGTTGCTTAGCGATATTGTATTTAGAATGTTCTTGTATGGCGACCGCGATGAAGACAGTTCGCCCGTAGGTTTGATTGTCGGCATAATCGTTCTGATATTGGCACCGATTATCGCGACTATCGTTCAATTAGCTATCAGCCGTCAGAGGGAATACCTGGCTGATGCTACAGGCGCAATGACGACGCGTAACCCTGAAGGCCTGGCTTCGGCGTTAGAAAAGCTGAAACAAAATGGTCGCCCGATGAGACGCCAAAATACCGCTTCGGCGCATTTGTTTATTAATAATCCTCTAAAATCGGGTTTTATTAACAAGCTGTTCAGTACACATCCGCCGCTGGAGGATCGTATTGCCAGATTACGTAATAATGAAGGGAAGTTTTAATGGTGGCAAAGAAAAACGCGATTGATAAAATTAAAAATGGCACGAACTCATTGTTAAAACGCCGCCCTCATCGCAGTTTTCGCCTGACAAAACGACGCGATACGGGCCGTCCGCTAGACATCCCCGGATATTGGGCCTTTACTAAATATGTTAGAAAAACACTTTGGGATAACCGAAAAACTTTTATTTTACTAGCAGTTGTCTATGCTGCTTTGACATATCTCTTGGTTGGGATTGCATCACAGGAAACTTATCAACAGGTCCAAGAAGTTTTGAATAATGCTGGCGGTGGCGCATATGTTGAATTTCTAAAGGCGACTTCAGTTTTTGCCGCCGCGCTTTCGGGAAGCTTTTCGGATAGTTTAACCGAAACGCAACAACTATATGCGATTATTACGATATTGTTGACTTGGTTGACTACGGTTTGGCTTCTTAGGAATATATTGGCCGGCAACAAAGTCAAATTGCGCGACGGACTATATAATGCCGGGGCGCCCATATTGTCTACTTTTCTTGTCGCGATGGTATTTTTGATCCAGTTACTGCCGATAGCTTTTGCATTGATTGCTTATGTGGCTGCCTCGACATCCGGATTGCTAAACGGCGGCGTTGAAGCGATGCTATTCTGGATCGCAGCCGGGTTGTTATCGACACTGTCTATTTACTGGGTTACGAGTACGTTCTTTGCTCTTGTGGTCGTTACGCTGCCCGGAATGTATCCTCTGAAGGCTTTGACGACGGCCGGTGATTTGGTAGTTGGCCGGCGGGTACGTATACTGCTTCGGCTGGTTTGGATGATCGTGGGAGTACTGGTAGTGTGGGCGGCAGTGATGATACCGATGATTATGTTTGATTCTTGGGTAAAGGGAATCTGGACGAATACCGGTTTGGTTCCGCTGGTTCCATTCACATTATTGGCATTAGGTTCATTAACGGCTATCTGGGTATCTAGCTATGTTTATCTGCTTTATCGTAAGGTAGTCGATGATGGTTCCGCTCCAGCTTGAAAAAAGGGCTCAACAGCTTCGCGAATTGCTTGCCCAATACAGTTACGAATATCACGTGTTGGATAGACCTTCGGTAAGTAACGATATTTACGATAGTCTTTATGATGAGCTGAAAAGAATTGAAGCCGAACATCCTGAACTGATAACACCAGATAGCCCGACCCAGAGGGTAGGCAGTGAGTTACTGGGAGGCTTTAAAAAAGTCAAACACAGTTCGCGCATGCTTAGCCTGAACGACGTTTTCGATAAAAATGAAGTCAAAGCTTGGGTTAAGCGCATCGACAAATTATCGCCTGGAATCAAGCATGAATATTTTGCCGACATCAAGATGGACGGTCTGGCTTGCGCGCTTATTTATCAAGACGGCATGTTTGCTCAGGCTGTGACCAGGGGTGACAGTTTCGTGGGCGAAGACGTAACTGAAAACGTACGGACTATTAAGAACGTGCCGCTTAGATTACGTCGAAGCCAAGGTTTTGAAAGTTTTTTGATTGGCCGGACCGAAATTCGCGGCGAAATCGTAATGCTGAAAAAGGATTTTGAAAAGTTGAACGACGAACGCAAGGCGGCAGGCGAAGTGCCTTTTGCTAACCCGCGTAATCTGGCGGCGGGTACTATCCGTCAGCTTGACCCTAAATTAGTAGCGGCTCGCCCGCTTCATTTTAGGGCTTATGACCTACTGCGTGATAATCCTGACGAAGTGCCGACGTATATGTTTGCATACCAAGCTTTGATGGCACTTGGAATAGCCAGAAATCAGCAGGCAAGTCAATTCGGCAACCTTGAAGGCGTAATGAGATTCGTAAACGAATGGGATAAAAAACGCGAGGATTTGCCGTTTAATACAGATGGTTTGGTTATTAAAATTGATGATCGCCGACAATACGCGGAACTTGGAATTGTTGGCAAGCAACCGCGCGGTGCAGTGGCGTATAAATACGCGCCCGAACAGGCGACGACTATTTTGAAAGACGTAGTTATCAGTATTGGTAGGACCGGAGCAGCTACACCGGTGGCCGTATTCGATCCAACGGTTATTGCCGGTACAACCGTCCAGCACGCAAGCCTTCATAATTCCGATGAGATTGAGCGTCTGGACGTCAGGATAGGCGATACCGTCGTTATCTTCAAAGCAGGTGACATCATTCCTCAAGTCCAAAAAGTCGTTAAAGAGTTAAGGCCGAAAGGTGCCGTTAAATTTGATTTTGAAAAAGCTCTGCATGACCAGTATCCCGAACTTGAATTCATCCGTCCCGAGAGCGAAGCGGTTTATCGAGTCAAGGGATTGAATAGCGGCATAATATTGAAAAAATCACTCGAACATTTTGCCAGCAAGGGCGCTTTGGATATCGATACTTTGGGTGAAAAAAATGTCGTTGCGCTAGTTGATACAGGACTAGTCAATGATTTAGCCGATATCTATACTGTAAAAACGGACGATTTATTAAAACTGGATAGGTTTGCGGAAATATCTGCCTCAAAATTGGTTGACGCCATAGCAGACAAGAAAGCACCGCCGCTTGAAAGATTTGTTTACGGATTAGGAATCCGCCACGTCGGTATTCAAACCGCAATCGATTTAGCGAACCATTTTGGGTCGGTCGATGCAATCAAGGACGCTTCGATAGACGAATTGCAAAACGTTGATGGCGTCGGTAAGGTGGTGGCCGAAAGCATCGTAGCATGGTTTGCCGATCCAGATAATGAAACTCTCTTGGGTAAGTTCAAGGATCTGGGCGTTAGGCCGGTCTATGAAAAGAAATCAGGCAAACTAGCTGGTAAAAGCTTTGTTATCACCGGCACATTACACGATATTTCCAGGGATGCGGCGGCTGACAGGATCCGCACGCTTGGCGGTACGTTCCAAACCGCCGTTGCCAAGGATACCGATTATTTGGTTGTCGGTGAAAATACCGGCGAGAGCAAGCTAAAGAAAGCGCGCGAATACGGTACTGAGATTCTAGATGAAGAACAGCTAATCGAAATATTAGCTTAGAGTCTAAAAGTTAGAATGTTATAATGATACGGTATTATGGATCCGATACTGTTCAACTCACTATTTGCGGCATTAATGATAAGTCTTTTTTCTCTTTGCGGTGCGGTAGGCTTTGTATTAAGAGATAAAATATTAAACAAGATATCTATGTTCTTAGTGGCTTTTTCTACGGGCGCGTTATTAGGGGGAGCCTTTTTCCATCTGTTACCTGAAGCTGCAGAAAAAATGGATTATATCGAAATTAACGCCTATTTACTTATCGGAATAGCGCTGTTTTATTTGCTAGAGAGGATATTGAAATGGAGGCATTGCCATAGCGAAAAGGATTGCAATGTCCACACCTTCACATATATGAGTTTGATTGGTGACGGTATACACAATTTTATAGACGGTTTAGTTATCGTTTCGGCTTTTTGTGTCAATTTCGAGGTTGGGTTGGCGACGACGGTTGCTATCGCGTCACATGAAATACCCCAAGAACTTGGTGATTTTGGAGTGTTGATCCATGGCGGTTTCTCAAAATCTAAAGCATTGTTCTGGAATTTTGTCTCGGCCTTGACAGCTATAGTGGGCGTAATCATTGGCTACTGTTTGGTAAAAAATATCGATAACGCCTCGCTGTTATTGCTACCTTTTGCGGCCGGCGGCTTCGTGTATATCGCCATGTCTGATTTGATTCCAGAACTACACAAGGAGCCTGGGCTTAGAAAATCATTATACAGTTTTGCGCTGCTTGTTTTAGGACTGATGTTTATGTTCATCACAAAATTAATATTTGAATAAAATATCCCGCCAAATAGGCGGGATATTTTGATTGTCTATAGCGACTGATTACCAGCTGCGTTGGCGGAATGAATTGCCGCCTTCTTTGCCGCCGAAATCACGGCGAGGACGGTCTTCTTTCGGGCGGGCCAGGTTGACGCTGATAGTGCGTCCGTCCAGCTCTTTGCCGTTCAGTTGATCGATAGCTTTTTGGTTGTCAGCTTCGTTAACGAATTCAACGAATCCAAAACCTTTGCTGCGTCCGCTGTCGCGATCGGTTACAACCCGAGCGCTAGCGACTTCGCCGATTTTCTCAAAGCAAGCTTTGAGGGAATCATCAGTAGTAGCATAGGCTAAACTGCCGATGAATAAATTTTGTTGTGCCATTAAATTGGTACTCTCTTTTCTTCTTCTAATATTTCAGATCGACCGCTGCTTGCGATTGTTGCGAAGAAGAGAGTTACCGTACTAGGTAAGCGCTCGCCTTTTGCCCTTATCCGCGTGTGCTTCTGAACGCTTATATTTAATCATAGTTATCGTAAAAAAGCCAGATTAATAAAATATAAAGCTTGTGTTAAATCAAAAAATGGGTGATAATTATGTCATAGCTGGTGCGCCAAAGGGGTAGCCCTTGCGCTTTAAAACAAAAATATTTTTCAAAAAAACGTGCCCCGGGTGGGCGCGCAACAGCAACCAAATTCGCTTCTTGACAAAGAGGCGAATTTTATATTATTATACTAATCCGCATGGGGCGGTAGCTTACTAGGAAAGCGCTTCCTTGCCAAGGAAGATTAATGAGTGTTCGAATCACTCACGTCCTACAAAAGAGGGGTGGCCCACCGACCTACCTCCAAAATGGCGCTGTCCGAACATCGGCAGCGCCATTATAATTATTATTAACAGATAGCAGCATGTTATCGAATACACGTACAATTGTGCTATAGTACAAATATGGTTAGTATAAAAACACGTTTAAAAATTCAAAACCTTAGGTCAAAGGGGTATTCGTATCGCGAAATATGTGAAGAAGTTGGTGATAATGTTCCAAAATCTACACTGAGCTATATATGTAAAAATATTTTAATGCCCGATGATTACTATGCTAAACAGAGGAAAATTAACTTATTGAATTTGGAATTTGCCAGACGAAAAGCTTTTGAAACAAATACAAAAAAGTATCAGATGAGGCTACGTGCGATAAACCAAAACGCTAAAAATGTATTTATTAACAAGTCAAAAATAAATTTAGATAAAATAAATCTTGCAATATTATATAAGGCCGAGGGTTCAAAATATGCTAGTTACAGGGGACTGTCTTTGGGAAGCTCTGACCCGTCTATCCTACGAATGTACATTAGGCTACTTCAGACATGTTACAGTAAGAAAATAGACGATTTTCGTGCAAGGATTCAGTATCGTGCCGATCAAGATATACTCAAATTGAGGGAATATTGGTCCGAACAGCTGGGTATTAACCCGGACGCGTTCTACAAATCAACCCCTGATATGAGGTCTATCGGGAAAAAGACAAAAAGCAATAGCTATATGGGTGTCTGCGTAATCAGTTGCAGAGGTACCGATATTCAGTTAGAATTGGATATGATTGCGAAAATATATAGCGATCGTTTATGGGGTGTTAGCTCAGTTGGCTAGAGCGCTACGCTGGCAGCGTAGAGGCCACCGGTTCGAATCCGGTACACTCCACCAATATAAAATACCGCCTAAAAGGCGGTGTTTTATATTGGTGATGATAATGGTAGCTGAGAATCTCTAATAGTCAAGTTATTTTTTTCTCGAGGATTTCTTTTTTCGAAGGTAGTTAATGGCGGCAAACTGAATAAATATTGCCGCTGCGTAAACGGCTACGACATCCCAACTTGAATGCATGCCTAGTGACAATTGATTTACCGAAGATCCAATGCACCAATAAATTGGCCAAAGTGTAAAAATGCTTTTTGTTAGGCTAAAAGTCGTCGCTAAAACAATATATACCGGCATCAAATCAATTAGCCCGACAGACGGTACGCTGCCGATTTGATAGAAAATAATACTTGATGCTGCCAAGACTATTGCCGGAATGATTCCAAAACTTTTTTCATATCTGGTTTGCAACCAGCCAAAGACAAAGAAAGGCTCCCAAAATATAAGAGCGCTTGCGATGAAAGTAGGCAAATAATATAAATAATCAGCCGTAATAAAAGACGGCAGACTGGACCCTCGCCAAGCTGCGATCGTCGCGCTTAAAAGTAGACTTAATAATAAATACCTTTTTGTGATTCCAAGTTCTGAGATTGATTTCTTTCGATGTTTTGTGACCCACCAAACCGGAAAAATTACCGCCATAACGGTGTTTGTCAGTATTACGAACAATACTACCAATATGACGGCATTTTTGTTGTACCAGTCGATCTTCATCATGCCGTAATACGATGCCCACATTAAATATAGAGTTGCAAGGGCTACTAATACGTCGGCATCGGGCTGCCACTTGAATAATTTAGTCCCGCGCATTCTTTGTTTTAGATATGATACAGGCATGATCAACCCCTAGCTTTAATGTTTAAGACCATTTTACTTATGTTTCATTCTTTTTGCTATAATTTATTAATAGATATGTTAAAATCCATTGTCCAAAAAAAGTTAGAGTCACTCGTTAAGGAATATTTCACCAAGCATCCAGACGTAAAATTAGTCGTCGTAACAGGTAGTGTCGGCAAGACCAGTACTAAGGTTGCGATTGCCAATATCCTTACGGAACGCTTTAGAGTCAGACTGCATGAGGGTAATTTTAATACTCACATCAGCACTCCACTTGCGATTTTAGGTATCGAATACCCCAAAAATATCAAAAGCATAAAGGCTTGGAAACAAGTTTTCAAGGCCGCGAAAGAACGAATCGATTCACCGACCGATGTCGATATTATCGTCCAGGAACTAGGCTCTGACCGAATCGGGCAGATTGAACACTTTGGAACTTATTTGAAACCCGATATCGCCGTTATTACGGCGGTTTCGATGGAACATATGGAATTTTTCGGAACAATTGATAACGTTGCCCGTGAAGAACTGGCGGTAGCCAATTTTTCCAAACAAGCACTCATTAATCGCGAAGACGTCGGTGGCGAGTGGGCAAAATATCTGACAAACCCCAATATTAACACTTATGGAACAAACAGTATCGCGGAATACAGCTTTATTAGCCAGGATTATTCGAGCGAAGGCGGGCATAGGGGACTTTTCAATGCCGCCGAACTGGACCATCCTATCCCGGTCGAAATTCACTTGTTTGGTGAACACCCGGTTACGGCAGCGGTAGCCGCGGCGGCGGTTGCAACCAAATTTGGCATGAGTGCGTCCGAGATTACCAGGGGACTATTAAAAATACGTTCGCTGTCTGGCCGGTTGAATATCCTGCGCGGTGCCAAAAACTCAATATTAATTGACGATTCGTATAATTCTAGCCCCTTGGCGGCCGAAGCAGCCTTACGTGAACTATATAAACTATCCGCTCCTCAGCGTATTGCGGTGATTGGCAGTATGAACGAACTCGGTGATACTTCGGCGGCCGAACATGAAAGAATAGGAAAATTATGTGATATGAATCAATTGGCTTGGGTTGTTACAGTGGGCGACGAAGCCGAAAAATACTTGGCGCCGGCTGCTCGAGCTAAAGGTTGCCAGGTAAGATGCTTTAAAAACTCTATCCAAGCAGGTGGATTTGTCCGAAGCGTCATGGAAGAAAACGCCGCAATTTTATTCAAGGGCTCGGAAGGTAAAATATACCTCGAAGAAGCAATTAAAGTCGTTTTACATTCGACGGAAGACGAAAAGCATTTGGTGCGTCAGTCTCCGGAATGGATGGAACGAAAAAAAGCCTTTTTTTCTCAGTTTTCCTGATTTTCTATAAACAGATTTCAAATCGTCAATCAATTACGCTTATGATAAACTTAAGCTAATAGTTTACTAACTTAGTAGGAAAATATATGCCTGAAGAACCGCAAGATGTAACACCAAACCCGACTGACGGTTCTCAGGACGTCAACTCTCAGTCTAATCTCGATCGGCAAATTGATATCCAGAATCAAGCACCACCGCTGCCTACCGAACCAATTTTTTCGCAACCTACCACTGCGGCAGCCCCGATTAGCGAATCTATGGCCGACCAGGCAAATTCTTATTACACTACACCTAAGAAGAGCAAAAAAATACTGCCAAAAGGGTTAATGATCGCGCTAATCGCCGCAGTATTTATTGGCGGCGGTTCGTACGCGGCTTATTCATGGTATGAAAACCCTCAAAAAGTAGTTACCGACTCATTAATGAATATTGTTACGTCAAAAACATCGATATATTCAGCGACTCTGACGAGCGAACAAGACAGTGATAACAAATTCGTGATTGATGTCACATTAAAAAAGCCGGCCGAGCCGGTGTTTGGTTTAGATGCTAAATTGACTTATAACTATCAGGGGGAAAGTTATGTTGTTAAGGGCGCTGCTCAATCCGACAATGATGGCAATCTGTATGTTAAATTTGACCAATTGGCGGAATTAACTGCCAAGGTTAAGGACGAACTTGCTGTCGGGCTGGTTAACTTTAAAAAGACGACTGACGCTATAGATAAATTAGTTCAAAAAATCGACGGTAAGTGGATAAATATATCAGCTAAGGATTTATCTGACTATATTGATGACGCCTCCGAAACCCAAACTTGCACTAATGATGCGATAAAGAAATTTCAAGGCGACAAAAATCAAATCAAAGAAATCACTGACTTGTATAACGACAATCAATTTATCGTCGTCCACAAACAACTTGGATTAAAAAGTGGCAAATACGATTTCATGCTAAAAAGCGACGGTGCCAAGCTTGATAACTTTGTCAAAGGACTTTCGGATACTAAAATCTACAAGGCGCTTCACAAATGTAATAGCAGTTTCGAGATAAGCCCTGACGACATAGTTGCCAACGAAGACGCATCAGAAGACGGCACAATAGAAGTTTGGATTGACATGTGGAGTCATCAGCTAACAAAAATTAATCTGGAATCAAAAGCCGGCAGCTCAAAAACTTCATTAATGATCGTCCCCCAATTTAACCAAAACTTCAAGATTAATAAACCGTCTTCTTCGATAACACTCAAGCAGCTTGAGAGTTATTTAAAAGATATAACTGATGCCTATACCCAGGATGTGAGTGCATTTTACTCGAAATACGATACCTACTCTGACCTATAGCCCGGCATAGCACGGTTTTTATCTATAGCACCGATATTCTCTATCTGTTATACTTACTACTGTTATGAAGCGCTATAATCCATCTGAAATCGAACCTAAATGGCAACAAATATGGGAAGAGCAACAAGCTAACCTAGCCATTACTGATAAAAATCGCCAAAAAATGTATGTTTCGGGTATGTTTCCTTATCCTAGCGGTGCCGGCATGCATGCCGGGCATGCTTTCAGTTATTCGATAGTTGATGCAATAGCTCGCTTTTACCGCCAACACGGTAAAAACGTCCTTAATCCGATGGGTTGGGATACTTTCGGGTTGCCGGCTGAAAATTATGCTATCAAAACCGGCACGGCGCCGGCCAAAGTGACTGCTGAAAACATCGCCAATTTCAAAAAACAATTCAAAAGGATGGGCGTCAGTATCGATTGGTCGCGCGAAATAAACACCAGCGACCCCGAATATTACCGCTGGACACAGTGGGTTTTCGCGAAGTTTTTTGAAAAGGGTTTAGCTTATCAAAAAGAGTCATTACAATGGTGGTGCCCGGTCGACAAGACCGTGTTGGCTAACGAGCAAGTCGAGGGCGGCAAGTGCTGGCGCTGCGGTAGCCAAGTCGAAAAGAAATCGATGAAACAATGGTTTTTCAAGATTACCGAATATGCCGACGCGCTATTAGACGAAATCCCTGATTTGGATTGGCCGGAAAAAATCAAAACCGCCCAAACCAATTGGATTGGTAAATCAACCGGCGCTGAAGTTGATTTTCAAGTTGAAAACAGCGATGAAAAAATCACGGTATTTACTACTAGGCCGGATACGCTTTTTGGCGCGACTTTTGTCGTTTTAGCGCCCGAACACCCGCTGGTCGGCAAACTAGCCAAAGGCGATTTCAAGCAATCCGTTGATAAATACGTCAAAGAATCGATTAAAAAATCCGATGTCGAACGTATGAATGAAAACCGAGAAAAAACAGGCGTCTTTACCGGCAGTTATGCAATTAACCCCGTAAATGGCGAAAAAACGCCGGTTTGGGTAGCAGATTACGTTCTAATAGGTTACGGCACCGGTGCTATCATGGCCGTTCCGGCTCATGATGAGCGCGATTACGAATTTGCTAAAAAGTTCGAGTTGCCAATCAAACAGGTAATTATGCCCTCAGAAATCGACCAAAACAACCCGCCAAAGAGTGGCTTTGAAATGGTCGAACGTGACACAGTCGTAGTTCATCTGAAAGATAAATCGACAGGCAAATTCGCGCTGCTGGATTGGCATGATTCTATGGATGGTATCTCGACTGCAATAATGGGCGGAATCGAAGACGGCCAAACGCCGGCCGATGCCGCATTAACTGAAATCAAAGAAGAAGCCGCGCTTGAAGGCGCGATTATCACTAAAGAATTGGCCTGGAAAACAGCTGCCGTTTATTGCGCCGCGCACAAATCACAGAACCGCAAGGCTATCGCGACTGCGTTAATGGCCGAAATCGAGAACACGAAAAATCAGGGGACGATTGCGGAAAGCGAGCTAAAAACCCATAGTTTGATTTGGGTTGACGAAAAAGACGTAGAAAGTCATCTGACGCCAGCTCATCAAAAACTGATCTGGGAATTATTGAATGAAGACAAGGCTATCGAAGGTGAAGGCGAATTGATCAATTCAGGCCGGTTCGATGGTATGTCGTCCAGCGAAGCCCGAGAAGTTATAACCGCTTGGTTGGACCAACAGGGGACTGGCAGGTCTAAGACGACTTACAAAATGCGCGACTGGCTGATCAGCCGCCAGCGTTACTGGGGCGCGCCGATTCCGATCGTGCATTGTGACAAATGCGGCGCCGTGGCCGTCCCTGATGACCAGCTGCCGGTTCTTTTGCCTGAAGTCGAGGATTACGCTCCAAAAGGCGACGGCAAATCTGCCCTCGCCAAAGTGACTGATTGGGTTAATACGACTTGTCCGAAATGCGGCGGTCCAGCCATGCGAGAAACGGACACTATGGACGGTTACGCCTGTAGTAGCTGGTATCTCATCCGTTATGCCGACCCGCAGAACGACAAACAGGCTTGGGACCCTGACATCGTCAATTACTGGGCTCCGGTCGATTATTACGTCGGCGGTGACCACGCCGTGGCTCACTTATTATATTTCCGTTTTTGGACGCACGTTTTCAACCAGATGGGTCTGACCGATTTTAAGGAACCGGTCAAAAAACTGGTGTTCCATGGCCATATCAACGCCGAAGGTGGCGAAAAAATGAGCAAAAGCAAAGGCAATGTTATCGATCCGCTAGATGTCATCGACCAGGGATATGGTGCGGACGCCCTGCGTACCTACGTACTGTTTATGGGCCCGATTGATTTGGACGCGACCTGGAGCTCGCGCGGCATTGCCGGAGTATACAGATTCTTAAACCGTGTTTGGGTGCTAACCCAGGAATATTTGGCGGCTGACAAGAATTTCACCGACAATGACAACAAAGTTACTCGTTTACAACACAAAACCGTTCGTAAAGTAACCGAAGACTTTTTCAGGCTGAATTTCAATACGGCAATTTCGGCATTGATGGAATATACTAACGAACTTTACAAGTTAAAAGTCGACGGTTTCTCGGATAAAGTTTGGCACGAAGCCTTGCAGACCCTAGTGCAGCTGTTAGCGCCGCTGGCACCGCATATGGCAGATGAGTTATGGCAACAACTGGGTAATGATGACCTCGTTCAGCGTGCTCCGTGGCCCGATTGGGATGATAAATTGATTATCGACGAAACGATTACTGTCGTCGTTCAGGTTAACGGTAAATTACGCGCCAAACTTGACGTTGCGAAGGATACTAGCGAAGACGACATCAAACAGATGGCGCTTGCTAATAAAAATGTCCAGGTATTTACGGGCAATAAAGAACCGGCCAAGGTCATTTATGTCCCCGGCCGGCTGGTAAATATCGTAGTCTAACTACTTAGTTATCGGCTTGGTTTCGACGTGTCCTGTGGCGGGCAGGTGAACTTTTGTGCCTGCTTGTAGGTTAATTTGGTCGGTCTGTTTATCGACGATATTCGGGTTAGTTTCTTCTATATAATCGATGATTGCGTCATAATTTTGGCTGCCAACCGTACCGTCGAAATCAATATCATATATAAGGTTGTTCATACCTTCGCCTTCCTTGACGGTGACAGTTTGCTCACCGCTGAATTCGATGTGTTTGTTCCAGGTGTCAACTTCACCGCCGACGGTGTCAACGGTGTATGGTTTTGGCTGAGGGTTATCTTTGTCGTCAGACGTAATCTTGTCTTTTATCAGATATCCACCTACCACCAAGCTTGTAAGCAAGATTATTGAAATTGCTTTTTGGCTTAATTTGTTTGGTTTTTTATTCAATTCCTCGATGGATTCATCGGGTCGGTAGACGTTATTGATCTTGTTTGTTTGATGTTCTGATTTACTCATGATTATATTATAACACTAATGCTTTCAAAATGCAATAGTTATGTTAGTACTTGAGCAATATAAGGTTATTCAGTATAATGATTACAAGTTTATTTATCATAATGTGAGGAGTTTTCCCTATGGGACAGCCAAAGAAACAGTCTAGCCCGCGTAAAACCGGCTTGCGTCGCAGTCATTTGCGACTCGACCTGGCGCGCCGCGTCAACAAAACATCACCGGTAAAGGTTAAAACCACCGTCCGTGAAACCGGCAAAAAACTTGCCAAATAATTAATTTTTAATACCTTAATAAAAGAAAGAATCAAAAGCTATGGCATCAAATCGCCACCTGGGTCGCATCGTTGCTTTGCAGACTTTGTACGAATACGAATTTCGTGTGCAGTCTGAGGACGCAACGGCGGATGTGGATGATATTCTGGCTCGTAACCTTGAAAGGTATGAGGCTACGATAGAGGACAAGGGGTTCGTCGGGACGCTCGTGAAGGGTGTTTTAGGTGAGCAGGCCGATTTGGATGCTAAAATTCAACCGATTGCCCCGGACTGGCCGATCGAACAGATCGCTAGGATTGACCGAAATATTCTGCGTATTGGGCTGTATGAATTGCTTCATCAGTCAAAAGTCATACCGCCGAAAGTCGCGATCAACGAGGCAGTTGAATTGGCAAAAGCGTTTGGTTCCGATAATTCAAGCAAGTTCATAAACGGGGTTTTAGGCACCGCTTATCGTACGCTTGTGGAGGATACAGCCAATGACAGCAGCAGCGCCAAGGTTTGACAAGATAAAAAAATACTTTAATGGCAAAAAGAATCAAATCCAAGAAATAGTACGCGAACCTACCTCGGGCGGGATTATTTTTCGTCACGGCAAAGAAGGCGACATTGAAATATTACTGATCCAGGACGGCAAAGACCGTTGGACGATTCCGAAAGGTCACATCGAAAAGGGCGAGACTGCCCAAGAAACCACAAAGCGCGAAATCGCCGAAGAAGCGGGGTTGACGAACGTCGAGGTTTTGAACTGGTTAGGCAAGATACACTTCAGATACCGACGTTTAGACAAATTGGTACTTATGACTACTCAGATTTATCTGGTCCGGGCCTTGGGCGACACGGACGATATCAAGAAAGAGGACTGGATGCACGGCATCAAATGGTTCAAATTCAATGATGCGATTGATGCCATCGAGTACGAGGATATCGGTAAGCTAATGTTGTTGGCGATGAAAAAAATCAGACAGGAAAAATTATGAGTCCCGTTAGAACTAACAGACTTGAAATATCTACATTCAACATTACAAATGAACAAGAACGTAAGGAGTTCTGACGGGATGAGCGGAATGCAAATACAACCGTACCAAGATTTTGCCAAGGAGAGACTCGGTTTTGAATTCAAGGACATCCAGCTATTAATAACCGCACTGACGCATCGCAGCTATGTCAACGAGCATAAAAAAAGTGTCAGCGAGCATAACGAGCGGCTGGAGTTTTTAGGCGACGCGGTACTGGAATTAGTTGTCACTGATTTTTTGTATAGGAATTATCACGAACCGGAGGGCACGCTGACAAGTTGGCGGGCGGCCCTAGTGCGGACCGAAAGTATCGGTGCAGCCGGGGTTGAACTGGGTTATGAACCTTTAGTCAGGATGAGCCGCGGCGAAAAACAAGGCGGCGAGCGTGCCAGACAGCAAATACTTGCCAACGCTTTTGAGGCGGTAATAGGGGCGATTTATTTGGAACGCGGCTACAAAGACGCGGCTGATTTTGTTCATAAATTCATAATCAGCAAACTGGACGGTATTTTGGCGACAGGCAGTTGGCGCGATGCCAAATCTCACCTTCAAGAAGTGTCGCAACGGATTGATAACCAAACGCCTCAGTATAGAGTGCTCGAGGAAACCGGACCTGATCACGACAAGACGTTCACTTTAGGGGTATATGTTGGCGACAAGCTGATGGGAACGGGTACTGGCCCAAGTAAACAAATTGCTCAACAGCAAGCTGCTCATGCCGCACTGGAAGAGTACGGCAAAATTACCGAATGAAATTTAAAAACCGCAGGCTAGGCCTGCGGTTTGGTTCAATCTGGGGATTTAGAAATTTGTTAGGGGTGCACGTTGTTGATAATCCTTCGGGCTGACGTAATGTCTTCGACGGTAGTGTACTGATTAATCTCGCCATAAAAGGCGCAAATCTTGTTATTACTGCCGTAACCCGGTTCGAAATCTTCGAATCTAGTGTAAAGCCCGATACTGGTTTCCGTCTGGACAGTCCAGACATCTTCGTCAAACCCGTAGTTCTGGCTATAGAAATAGCTTTCCCTAAGGTCAGACGTATAAATACGTTTCAGGCATTCCATATCCGGCAAATCCGAATAATAGGTCAAAACCAGCCCATTGGGGCTGATTAGCGTAACAACCTTGCATATCCGCTGGTCATCTTCGAATATTTGGCAGTAGCCACTTGTTAGCTGCCAATCGCTAGGATAACTGAAGCACTGATGTCCTACGCCGTCGGCATAGAAATCTAATACTTGGGGTTGGGACAAGGTTTTGGCTTGGCTTTTGTCGATATGTACTATAGCTGCACAAAAAAACGAAAATAACATAACGGCGAACACTGACAATAACAGGCTTTTCTTTGATTTCTTCACTACAGATACAACTCCTTTTTAAAAAAATTGTTAATCGAGGATATATCTAAAGGCTATAAGCCGGTTATTTTCTAAATCTTTGATTGTGAATGAACCCAATAAACAACCACGTGTTTATTGTTGATATATTACCACAAAAACCTAAAAAAAGCAATAGCATAATGATAATTTAAAATAATTTCTTACCAATAAAAAAACCGCGGGTATTCCCGCGGTTTAAATCTGAGATTCTAGTATAGTTTAGCCCATATTAATATTTCTTGAGCATCTAGCATATCGAGTATTTCGTCATCGGAACCGTCAGTGCTGCCATAAAAGGCGCAAATTTTGTCATTATGAACGAACCCTGGGTCGAAATTGTGAAATGTGTTGTACATATCATCTTCGCCAACGTCCGCCCTTTTTGTGTACATTCCTATACTTGCCTTGCTTTGATTTCTCAGCCCGGTCTGTACAGTCCAAACGTTATTGAAATAATTACACCAGACGGCCCAAGACTGCTCTATATTAGCAGTGTAAATCTTCTTAAGACACTCCTTGTCGGGCAAATCTGGGTAGTAAGTCAAGACCAAGCCATGAGGGCCTGTTAATGTTACAATCTTCACTATTCGTGGATCATCTTCGGACAATAGGCGGTAACCGGTGTCTAACTTCCAGCCAGGCGGGCATTCAAAAATAATGCCTCCAACACTATCGCGATATGCGTTATCGCTATACGTATGCCTGGAAGTTGTGGCTGTCTCAGTCAAAGTACTATAATCATTGAGCTCCTGCGATATCAGAAGCCAACAAACAGACATGGCTGCGACAATCAAAAATACAGCTAATAGGTTACTCCTCTTCATTAATAAACATCTCCTTTAAAAAAATGAGAATATATATCTAAAGGCGTAGAGCCCTATTATTTTAAAATCTCAGATTGTGAATGAACCCAATAAACAACCACGTGTTTATTAACCGTTATATTACCATAATAACAACAAAAAAGCAATAGCATAATGGCATATTTTGGCCATAACTCTTATGCTATATTAAGAGAATGGACGATAAGCCTACTGTTAGCGATGATGCTAGAAACATAGACAGTCAGACTGGAACTGATGCGAATAACACCGGCAGTAGTAATGTATATAAACGATTTACATTTGATGCAGTCAGCTATTTTATTAAGCAAGTCGCTATAGTCGTTATTTCGGTCACTTTTTTGGTTGGTTTAGTCGTAATATTCTGGGCGAATTCGAACGGGCAGACCAGCGACACTTCGTACAAATCGAATAACATGGACAAAGTCGCCGAAGATGTCGATGACATCGATTTGACGCCCTCCGTGGTTCCTGTATCCAATATCAAATCAACAGGTAAAATATTGGATTTGATCGGCGATAATACTTACAAGTCCGATAGTGACGAGAGTATTACATCGGGTTGGAAGCAAGTCAGCGTCGGCTTATCTACGACATGCGGAATAAAATATGATAACAGATTGTACTGTTGGGGGTCGAGCACCTACACCCCGGCGCTTGGTCAAACTGGCGTGAGTGATAGCAATGTGCCCTTAATGGTTAGCACCTCGGGTGTGCTGGCTCACAAAGAAATTAGATCGGTTGTTGGCGGTTATGGCGGAAACTGTGCGATTTCGTCGGACGGTAAACTATATTGCTGGGGGACGAGCGTTAACTGGAATACTGCCGGCTGGGACGATAAAACAGACACACCGATATTGATTGACGCCAACGGAGCCTTTACTAATAAATCGATAACGTCCTTGTTTGTTACTTACTACGGCGGCTGTGCGTCAACAAGTGACAATATTATTTATTGTTGGGGAAATGAAAATAGTTCTCATGGGTATGGCAGTACTCTGATGGCAGTGAACACAAGCGGTGTATTAAGCGGTAAGACTATAAGCCATATGGCGTCAAAAGATGACAACTCGTGCGTTTCTACTTCAGAGCAAAAGCTGTATTGTTGGTTTAATACATATTATTGGTCTTCGAGCGGAGGTTATACTGATGCCGGGAAACCGGTTGAAGTGGATGATAATGGCCTGCTGGAGGGAAAACAAATAATGCAAATTTCGGCCGGCAAAGGATTCAATTGTATGCTCACAAGTGATGGTGACGTTTATTGTTGGGGGGATAACGACTCTGGCCAGCTTGGGAATAATTCCAAAACTGATAGCAAGGTTATGGTTGCGGTCAATAAAGAAGGAGCGCTAAAGGGGCAGAAAATAGTATCAATTACTAGCGGAGAATCCAGTTCTTGTGCATTAAGCGATTTAGGTAAGATATTCTGTTGGGGCGGTAATGCCTCCGGTCAGCTTGGAAATCAGTCTGTTACCGAAAGTCTGGTGCCGGTCGCGGTCTATATGGACGGAGCTCTCAGCGGGAAAAGCGCCAAGGCCGTATTGGCTTACTATAACTATACGTGCCTTGTCACTAGCGGTGACAACGAACTATATTGCTGGGGCAATAATAAATTCAACCAGATAAGCAGCAGTTCGAGAGAATATTTCAACGAACCGATAAAAATGTTTACCGACTAAAACCTCCGGACATTACCTGGCCAGAAGCACATGTTAGCTTGACAAAATGCATGTGCTTATGTTATAATAGCACCAGTATCATCGTTGTTTTTGGGAGAACTTAGAAGCACGCATGAATACGGTATTTTAATAACTCGTAAGATATTAATAGAAAGTGGCAATTCCAGGGATTAAAAGCCTGTTTTTATATATACATATAAAATTTAAGGGGATGGTTTAAGTGGGTAAGAAACTTAGCCGTATTGGTCGTATTGGAGCCATAATTTTTATCGTGTTAGCTTTTATAATAGGAGCGCTGTGGTCGCCGGCTAATCGAATAATGAAGTTAGTTGCCGATTCACACACTGGTAAAGCAACGTACTGGTTTTTGGAAGGTAGCCCGCGCTGGTATACTTTTGAAAAAGGTGACACTGTATTCGGGGACGCAATCTTGCTGTCCAATAACGATTACTACGATTCAAACACCTTGATCATCGACAGCCCCTGCAGAGGAGTTGTTCGCACCAGTAATGGTGGCGTGTGTCCATCGGATATGCAAATTGCCGAATGTATTCGGCTTGGATGCCTTGTTGACCCTAGATATGACCATAAAGAATCGTATCCGAAATTGTCGAACGAGAAAGTGCCAATTGTCTTGAAGGTGCATTTGTATCAAGCTTATATCCAAATGGCCTTCCAAGGTTGCTCCAAGCTGCAGCCCGGTCATGATCGTAAAATTGACGTTACGGATATATTGTCGAAATATTATTCCAGGTCGATCAATGATTATGACGGTTTCTGCACTTATGCAACGCTCAACGGCGGCATAGGTAGGTATTATTATGAAAAAAGAACTGACAAGTCTGTGTTTATGTTTTCTGCCTTACGAAAGGAAGCTGGTGCTAGATATCCGTTTGCGAAAGGAGATACTGTCGTTGGAGATATTGTCTTCGATAACGGCTCCGATACAGGTCTTTACTACGAGCATGTCTTCGTTGAAAACAGCCCTTTTTCAGGGACTGTGACAAATGGTTTCATTGAACCGTCAAGCGACTTAGACCTCGATAGATTTTTAGGATATAATCCAAAATCTATCGATCCCAGAATTGATAAACCTGAAATCAATATAAGTCCAAGTTTCTATTAGTATTAAGGGTAGCCCCGGTTGAACATTTTTGTTCTCCCGGGGCTTTTCTTTTGTGAAAAATAATTAGATTTTTTCATACGCATGCGGAAAGATTACTAGATTGACTATCAGGGGAAAACAGTGTAGAATTATTCAGTAGTAAAAATCAATTTAAAGAGTAAATAAAAGGAAGTAATTAATTATGCTCGCAATTCGTATGCAACGCGTCGGTCGCAAGGGCCATGCAATGTACCGTCTGGCCGTTCAGGAAGCCCAAAGACACCCGCTAAGCGGCCGTGTAGTCGCTTATATCGGCACCTATGACCCGCACACCAAGGCTGCTAAGGTCCAAGTCGAAATGGCTCAGAAATATTTGGATAACGGCGCCCAGCCATCGCCGCGCGTCGTCAAACTGCTGGATGAAGCCGGTGTTAAACTGCCAAAATGGGTAGTCAAGGCTGAAACCAAGACCAAGTCAATCCGACACGCAGAAAAACTTCGCAAAAACCAACCGAAGTTTGAAGTCGCCGAGGTTAAAGAGGCTGAACCGACAGAAGAAGTCGTCGAAGTAGCCGAGGTTAAAGAACCCGCAGAGCCCGCAGAACCTGCCGAACAAGAATAAACGTGATACAATTAGGCTGTAAATATTAGTAGCGACCGATAGGCAAGGGGGCAATATGACGACAATAGACCAACAATTCGTAGAATACATCGTAAAATCGCTAGTAGGACATCCGGACGACGTATCAGTCGAGCGTCTGATCGACGAAAAAGGCGTCCTGCTGTCACTGACAGTTAATCCCGAGGATTTGGGCCGAGTTATCGGCAAACGCGGCGTGACCGCGCAAAGCCTGCGTACGTTATTAAGGGCGCTTGGCACCAAAAACGATGCCCGCTATAATCTGAAAATCGTCAATAATGATGATCAGCGTGAAAACTATGTCACGTCATCAGAAGAAAAAGTTAGCGAGACTGTGAAGAACACAACAGATGAAGTTGTGGAAAACGATTCGGATTACTCAAAAAAGACCCGCGAAGAGCTTGCAGAACTGGACGATTTAGATATATAATCATAAACAGTTACAAGTAAACATACTTGAACTGCGAGAACAAGCTCTCTTGCGAGAACAATATACATTGTTGAGAGATTTGTATGTCAGAAAAACCACCACCTTCATAAGGTGGTTTTTTTGTGTTACTAATAGCCAAAAATATCTTGTCTAAAATATCTTTGGTTATTGCCCGAAACGCTGGTTTCGGGCTTGTTTTGTGGAGTGCTAGTTACTTGGAGGTTTCGTGTCATTTTTTAGGGCATTAAAATATTGCTCTTCTTTTTCCCTGATAATAAACAGGTGGATATAAAGTATTGCCAAAATGCATGAGAAAGCAGCAAGTGTCAGTAATAACACGATATGATTGCCGGTAAGCAACCAGTCAATGATATTACTCAAGATAACCACCTCCTTGTAAAAACTGCCAGCCAATAAATTGACTGATTGTTATAATAACATAAATAGACAAAAAATACAATATCTAGTACACTGGTGGGTGATGAATCCCGTTAGAAACATGCAAATTATTTGGCAAGTTCTTACAGGGTGAAAGTTTAGTTTGAGCAATAATATATGAAGAACGAGGTTTCTAACGGGATGAAGAAAATTCAAATTATCACCTTATTCCCAGAAATGTTTGACGGCGTGTTAAACAGTTCGATGATGTGGAAGGCCCAGAATCGCGGCGCGGTCGAATTCAGACTGATTAATCTGCGTGATTTCGGGTTGGGCCCGCGCAGAACCGTCGATGACGTCCCTTATGGGGGTGGGGACGGCATGCTGTTAATGCCGGAGCCTCTGTTCAAGGCGGTCGAGGATGGCAAGGAATACGATCCGAGCGCCAAGGTAGTACTGATGACCCCTCGCGGCCGACGCTGGAAGCAAGCTATCGCCAAAGAATGGGCTGATAACGAGGCTGGGCTGATATTTATTTGCGGTCGGTACGAAGGTTATGATGAACGTATCCTGACGCTTGTTGACGAGCAGGTGAGCGTAGGGGATTACGTACTGACTGGCGGCGAACTGCCGGCTATGACGATTATTGACAGTATCGTACGCCTGATGCCGGGCGTCTTGGGCGGTGCGACGAGTGCATCGATCGAGAGCTTTAGTGACGGTGAGACCCTGGAATACCCGCAATATACGCGTCCTGAGGTGTTTAGGGGGCTGGAAGTGCCAAAAGTGCTGCTAAGCGGCAACCATGGTGAAATCGCCAAATGGCGAGCCGAGAACTCGTTCAAAGCAGACACTGAAAAATAAAGCTGACTCCAAGCTTAAAATTTGATGATAACCGGTTAATTGATTCTGGTTATAAAAATCGGGCGGTCAGTCAATTGGTCGATTAATCTGTGCAGTAAAACGTATTACACAATTGGCCCGGCCGGGCAGAATGTGTAATATTGAAATGTGGTTTGGGAGGGGCAAAAATATAGTAAAAATATAGTAAAAATAAGTGAAGCGCCAATAGATTGGCGCTTCACCGTTGTTGTGGTGAATATCGTAGAGCGATCAGTCACAACATTTTTGTTTTTGGAGTCATGTTTGTTTTTGTAACTTTCGCTTGTTATTATCTTATGCAAATAAACAAAAAAGCACAAGTACAATTATAAAAATAACAACATTTGTTATAACCATAACCAGGCCGTATACTAAAAACATGATAAAACTGGTCAAAGCAATTCCGGCGAAAAAACCAAAGACATCTGATTCACAGAAGGCGGCCTATTTGTACGCCGGTATTTTAATTATATTTGCATTGGCCCAGTTGTTTAATTTTCAGGAATTTTTGACACTGTTAGACAGTTTTTGGCTGCCCGGCGGAGAACCGGTCGCACGGCTGATTGGCGCGATTATCGTAGTCAGCGAGGTATTTGCACTCCCCTTTTTATTAGAAATGCCGCTCAGCCCCTTGATGCGAGTCGTCAGTATGGTGCTGGGTTGGATAGTCCCGATTGCTTGGCTGAAATTATCGCTATGGTTAGCGTTTACTACGAATGCCGTATCGAACATAGGTTTTCTGGGTACCACGGTCAGCGTGACGCCGGGGTGGTGGAATGTCGTATTTTGTATCGCACTAGGAATATTAGCGGCTTGGGCCAGTTGGGGTTTGTGGCCGCTGGGTAAAAAGCACAAATCCCGACAAACGCCAGTTGCCTGAGTTAAGTTTTACTATTACAATGGAACCACATATAAATGGGGGACTGTGGTATGGAAACAATAGACAAAATAGAGAACACTATCGGAGGTTGGTTAAAGCCGCTGCCGCAATTGCCAGTGACCTGGAAGAAATGGATTGCCGATAATATTTGGTGGATTACGCTGGTGAGCGTGATTTTGTCAGTGTTGGTGATATTCACTATGATTAATGCCCTGTTGATTGCCTTTTCGGTTATTTCCGCCGTCACGGGTTTTTATGGCCAATATTTTGCAACCACCTATTCTGCTTGGTGGGAGACATGGTCAGTAATCGCGCTGGCTGTCATGATTGCGGTTACTGTCATCGAAGCAATTGCTATTACGCCCTTGAAAAACAAACAAAGAAGGGGTTGGGACATGTTGTTCCTAGCGTATTTGATTGGTGCGGTCGAAACGATCGTAACTTTTGTCCGGGATTTCAACATAATCACTTTTATCCCAAGCGTCATTGCCATTGTTGTCGGCCTGGGGGTTGGAGCATACTTGTTATTCGAAGTCCGTTCGTATTTCAAATCCATCTCTTGAGATAAAGCCCGGTTTAGTGTAAAATCCGTAAGTGCTATCAAGACTGCGGTCTTGGTGCTATTGGGATGTGTCATTCGCCGTACGGCGAAGTTGGCACTAGGCCCTGTCCGAGCGCTTTAGCGCGAGTAAAATAATAAATAGTCCTAGCAAATGCTGGAACCAAAACCACCGCATTATCAGCGTCAAAGATAACCTTCACAATTTAATGGGATGTGGCCAAGTGGTAAGGCACATGGTTTTGGTCCATGCATTCGGGGGTTCGAATCCCTCCATCCCAGCCACGCGATCATCAGGCGTTAATAGCGCTAAAAAAACGTCAGATACCTCTGTCGTTTTTTTATTTTCTGGTGTTCGAACATCCAATGCTGAAAAATCAGGCGCTGTGTTGAAAATCAGGCTGAAAAAGTTGGCTTTTGCAATTGGGTTACTCTGTTGGAGTAGCAAAAGATCGAGGTGTTCGAAGAAATATTTGGCATACCGAATTAAATCCTCTATTTCGACCGGTTGCTTGACCTTTAGGGTCGTTTTTTTTTTATTAATTTGGTGTATCTGGGTTTAGATAAGCACAAACGCCACCGCAATGTATTTA
>JAXDCN010000043.1:0-22237 GCA_034677945.1 Saccharimonadales bacterium (SeqCode) | reverse complement strand
TGCCCTGCTTGCCGTCGAAATAATTTTGGGAATGGCTATAATCGATACTGTTTCGAATTACGTGCCTTATCCTTTCGACACAAGTAAATGGACTCGCGAAGACTACGTCCGCTACGCGGAAAAATGCCGCGAGGCTTATTTCATCCCATTTATTAACAGCAGATTGAACATGTTTATCGTTGCGATCGCCTCATGCTATTGCTTTATGTCGTCGCCTATCGCGACAAATCGCGACTTTGCGTCGCTGGTAATAATCTCTATTGCGATAGTTGAAGCTGTAACGATTTTTCAGTTCAAGATCAATCATGGTATATGGGATACCGCACCGTAGATATCGACATATTTAGTCACAACTTTATTTTTTCGGCCCTCCTTTTTCAAGGAGGGTATTTTATTGACATCGATATAACAATATTATATAATCGCACGCATTACATACTGTCGTGTGTAAAAAAGAGAGGGAGGTATGACAATTGGTAGCAGTACTAGATTGCGCAATCGCGGCGATTTTCCTGGGAGTATCGGTATGGGTTTTTGCCAGTTTCGTTCGTGGCATCATGAAGCCTCGGCAGCGATTGCCGTCACTGGTCAGTCTTGGTTATGCGATCATAATCGCGGACCTAGGCTTGATGTTTGCCAGCACCGCCATTCGCCGCATCAACCACATTAGTTTGGATTATTCCAACGCTCAGCAGCGCCTATTTTGGGGCATAATGATTGCCGGTTGGATACTGGTCGCAGTTGTCAGTACTATTATATCGAGGCGTGACTTCACGCCCGCAGTCAAACTACCAAACTCTTTTGATAAGGGCAACGGACGTTAAATTACGTCGGTTATTCCTTGGCACCCTTACTGAAGGGTGCTTTTATTTTTCGTCTAATTTATGACTGGTGATTTTGAGTTTGTCGGCGCAGAATTGTTCGATCAATTCGATGGCTTTGGGTATGATTTCACTTTGTAGCCGGGCGGATTCGTCGCCGTTAAATTTGCTTAGAACAAACAGTGAGTCATCTAATCGCTCGTGCAGTTCGTTTTGCGTGCCTATGCGGACACGGCCGTACTGTTCCCCCAAATGTGCGTTCAGTGATTTTATACCGTTGTTGCCGGCATCGCTTCCCTGCTGCCTGACTCGGATCGTCCCGAAAGTCAGTGCCAAATCATCGTGAATGACCAGAAAATCTTTGGTTTGATCTAATTTGTAAAAGTCGACCAATTTGCGGGCCGAAACGCCGGTCTCGTTATAAAATGTCGTCGGTTTGACTAATACTGCTTTTTCATCGGCGATTACGGCCTCGGCGGTCATGGCGTTGAATTTGGGTTTATTAGTCCATTTGGCGCCCAGCTGCTCGGCTAAGGCGTCTAACACTATAAAACCGACGTTATGCCTGGAAGCGGCATACTCCAAGCCCGGATTGCCTTGGGCAAAGATAATTTTCATCTATCGTTTTTTTCTTTCTCGCGATTAGCCTGTATCTGTTTTTCATCGCGGAAACTGAATTTTATCGGCGTGCCGGTGAAATTATAGGTCTCGCGCAGCTGATGTTCCAGATAGCGTTTATAGCTCCAGTGCAGATATTTAAGATTTGACCCATAAACCACGAACCAGGGCGGTGCGACGTCGGTTTGAACCATATAACGTAATTTGGGACGGGTGTTTTTGAGGCCGGCCGGCGGATGGCGCTGGATAACGTACTGCAACATGTCGTTTAATACGCGCGTTTTGGTTTGTTGATGACGCCTGGCGTCGATATCAAGAGCGATGTCGAAAAGTTTAGTAACGTTTTGTCCGGTAATAGCGCTGGTAAAAATCAGCGGCGCCCAAGGGATGAAAGTAAAGGCGTTGGTGATTTTGAGGGCTAATTCGTCGCGGGTATGGGAATCTTTGTCTTCGACGCTGTCCCACTTGGTGACGACGATGATAATCCCCTTGCCCATGTCGTTGATGATGCCGGCGATACGTTGGTCTAGTTGTGTGTTCAGTTCGTTGACGTCCATTAAAAGCAGACAGACGTCAGATTCTTCGATTGCCTGCATGGTCCTAAGGACGCTGAATTTTTCGACGCCGACTTCTTGTTTGCCTGGTTTGCGCATGCCGGCGGTGTCCATGATTTCAATGTCCTGGCCGCCGTAACGGATTGGTACACGGTTGACGTCGCGCGTCGTGCCGGCGACATTGGCGACGATGGCCTGTTGCTTGCCGGCCATGGTGTTAAACAGAAAACTTTTGCCGACGTTGGGGCGGCCAATCAGTGATATTCGGATGATGTCATCGGGCGCGGCTTCGCTGACGGCCGGTATAAGGTCTGCGATTCGGTCTAGGACTTCGATTGTACCGACGTTATGTTCGGCGCTGGTGCGGACGATTTGTTTGACACCCAGACGCAAAAATTCATCGTTCGGCAGGCTGCCTTTAAGATCACTTTTATTAACGACTAGAATTACCGGTTTTTGGCTGCGCAGGGCTTTTTTGGCAATCAATCGGTCTTGGTCACTAACGTAACGGGTGCTGTCGACGACGACCAGAATCAGGTCGGCGATTTCGGTCGCTTCGTGGATTTGGTCTTGGATGGAAGATTCAAATTCATCTTCGGGATTTTTTAATCCGGCGGTATCGACCAACCAAAAACTGTGTTTGTGGTAGCTGACCTTGCCGATGACGTTGTCGCGTGTCGTACCGGCTTCGCGTGCCACGATAGCCTGTTGCGAACGGACCAGACGATTAAAAAGCGAACTTTTGCCTACGTTCGCCTGTCCGATAATCGCAACTGTTGGTAATATCGAAGCCATAATCTAATGTTATTATAACAGAGAAGACAACAGATGACGAATTCGACGGCTTTTTGGCAAAAAAATACCGCGAGTACGACTCGCGGTGTTACAATAAAAATCTTTTAAATTTGCTCGTATATTAGCATGAAGGCGGTTCTTTCGGATTCGCTGTTTCTAGGAGTGAACCTGTGAATTTGACAGATGTCTTCTTTTGATATTCCTGACTTTTTAAGCTCTGCCATACAGAGTTGGTCGAGTTTGCTTTTTGGGACACCAGATTCGGTATCGGGACCGCGCTTATAGGCCTCAATCGCCTGGGCAATAGTAGTTGCCTTTTCGGCGGCCTTGATGAGAGCAAGATACCATTCGAAACTGCCCGGACGGCAGAAGTCGACCACTCTTATCAGGTCAATAGAATCGTCGTATAAAGTTATCAATTTCATCAAAGCGGCCGAACGGGCTCTTCCGTTGAATAAATCACTATAGACGATTTCCCATAGAACCTCATCCGACTCGGTACTTTCAATATCTTTCAGGCAGATATCGTCATACCTTTTCTTGGCCTCCCAATTGGATTTGGTCCCGTATATCGTCATCGTGACGACTTCGCGAGCTGCGGATCTGGTGTCTGCGAATTGCAGCAGTGCTAGATAATGTTCGTCAATTTTCTCGATTGTAGCACGGTGCTCTTCGCTGTTGGGCGCGCAGTAATTCAGTGCTTCTTTAAGGCGCTCGACCTTGATAGCCAGTGAAACCCATTTGATAAGCGCGGCACGTCTTTCGCCGCTATTTTCCGGATATTTGAGAAAAATATTTCGAATTTCTCCCTCGGTATTCGCTGCAACGATTTCAGGAGTTTCGACGGGAACAATGGTCATTTTGTCCAAATCGGACACCGTAAAACGGCCGGAACAACCTACGTTTTCCACTATCGGTATTCCTAGGTAATTAGCAGTTTCCAGCAGTTTTCTCTCTTTGTCATTCATTTGATCTCCACCTTTCGTCAAAAGTCGGGTCAACAAGCGTCATATATTTCAAAAAGGATAGTATCTTCTTATTCTTTAAAAGATTTACAGATTGTAAAAGGACTAATAATTACATCGACAACCGCGGGGGTCGGAACAATTATTAGTGAAGTGATTCTAACATTTTATTGAACGATTTGCAAAAATGGTCGGAAAGTTCAAATAATTAAAAATACCGCAAGGACAGCGCGCTTGCGGTATTTACTCTCTGAGAATCTTTCTAGTTTTGTAATATTTCACACATTCTTTTGATTACGGCCTTTTCCGATTTGCTGCCGCTGGGGCATAGGAAGAACAATTTCTTGGCTTCGGCTATTGTCGTAATAAAGCCAAGCCATGCCATAATGGCTGCCAATTCTTCTCTGCTGTTTGTCTCTTGTGAAAAGTAGTCATACCTTGCTTGGTCTGCCGAATGATAGTGACTGATAGCTTCCGACAACTCCTCGTCAATTTCACTACTCTTGGCTATCTGCCTAATCATTCCTATCGGCAGATTGGTGATTTCAGCAACTTCGTAAAGGCTTTCGTGGTCGCTCATCCAAAAATTCCCCCTTCAAATTAATAAGCTATTTGCCAAATCTATGTGAAAAGGTGCCTGATATGGTACCAAATATATTTTCGAAAGACTTCGGATTGTAAAGGTGCCGATAATCGCTGCAACGGCGAGAGGCCGGAATGATCACTGGCTTTCGAAATGTTAACATATTATAGATTTGAATACAAAAAAATAGCCGGCTGAAACTATCAACCGGCTGGGTAATGGAATCAGAGAAGTAATTTTTAGTTAACGTGAGGTCCGCGTTTGGCGGTCGAAAACAAATCAGTTGCTGGCTCTGCTTCGACGTGGCTCGAAGCCTCATAATCGAAGTCCGAAGGGACGATTAGAAAAATCATGAACACCTCTTTAAGCAGTTTTGTGATGATTTGCATGGCGATTCTCATGTTATCGTTTAAGTTACCTTTTTTCCATAAAACGTCGTATACCATGTGTCTGACAATGTGATTGGTGTCCAATTCGATGATGATTGAACCGGCGATCTTCTTGTGTCTGGCGTCATCGGATGTGATGACGACTATCTGCTGCTTTTGGCCTTTGATGAATTGGTTGACTTCGGATGAAAGAGCCCTGATAAGATTTTCTTCAATGGCTTGCGAAGCAGTATCCAAATAACCCTCCCGACTGCAAATAGTAAAGACGACTTTATGAGTGTCCAATTAAAACACCTCCAATTTGTTGAAGTAAACGGCAAAATATTCTCTGATTCTAAAAGAGCATTACGGGTCGGCCATACTAGCAACTCCGGTAAATGCTAAGTATATAATAACAGGAAACAGTGCTTTTAGCAAGTTTAAAGAATATAGCCTGGATATATCACCTAGTGAATATCGACCGTTTTGTATTTGCCAACCGGTATATCACCAAGTGAATAATTGCCGAAATTTGTTCGATGCAGTTTCAACACCTTGTAGCCCAGCGAACCGAACGTGCGGCGGATTTGACGGTTGCGCCCTTCGTGCATGGTAACGACCCATTCTTTCCTGCTTGAATCGTTGATTCTTTCCAGCTGTAATTTACTTGGGCCGTCTTCGAGGTTAATGCCGTAATCGCTGATTATTTGTTGATGTAGCGGCTCAAGGTCTTTGTCCAGACGGACGTTATACTTTTTTACCTTATAAAAACTGGGGTGGGTCATTTGGAACGCGAAATCGCCGTTATTGGTCAGTAAAATAAGACCGCTGCTATCGCGGTCCAGCCGCCCGACCGGTTTTAGATGACTTAATGATTCGGGTAGGAGGTCATAAATAGTCGGGTTATCACCTTGCCTTTTGCGCGAGCAAACATAGCCGGTAGGTTTGTGCAGGGCGATGTATTCATAGGCCGCTTCGCCGTCAATTTTTACACCTTCGACGACTACGCAATCGCCTTTCTTGAAGCGGCTGCCCAGCGTAGCCTGTACGTCGTTGATCGTTACTTTTTGTCGGGCTATCAGATTATCGGCCTCACGGCGAGAAACGCCTAAATGCAAGGCTATATATTTATTCAATCGCAACAAATCGGATGGTTCGGATGGCATCAGAAGTATAGTATAACAGATAAAACTTTATTGGACGTTAAAAGGAGGAGTCTGGCTTGGGACGTCGTTAAGCTCTTGACTCATGCGGGCGGTCATGTCTTTGTCAATCGGCGATGTGACCGGAGCCGGATCGGGCGCTGGCGCGGGTGCGGCCGGCATTTCGACCGGTGCAGGTTCTGGAGTAGGCGTTACAGCTGGTTTGGCGGATTCGATGATATTTTCGGCCAAAGATGAGGGGGCGGCAGTCGAAAAAGGCGCAGTTGGTTGAGGTAATTGGGCTTCGGCGACCGGTGCAGGTTCAGGTGTAAACGTAGGCGCTGGCGCGGGTGCGGCCGGCATTTCGACCGGTGCAGGTTCTGGGACTGAAGCTGGAGCCTGGGGCAACGAAGGTTCGGCCTCGACAGTTGCCGGGGCTACCGGTTCTGGGGACGGCGTTACTGGTTCAGGTTGGGTTTCGTCCGATTCGGGAGCTACAGTGGATACGGCCGGCGGCTGAGGTGGCAGACTCGGGGTTTGAGTGTTTTCAACCGACGAAGGAGCAGGCGCTCCAAAAGCCTGACTGGCGGCGGCCGGCGGAACCGTGACGTCACCAAGTATCTCATGAACACTCCGAACAACATCTTCGATGCCGACCTGTGATTTTACCAGATATCGGTTTGCGCCGAGCGTTTCGCCGCGGCTGCGTTGATCTTCGCTACTGAGAGCAGTCATCATGATGATCTTTATGTCTTTGGTTTCAGGGGTGGCTCGCAGGATATCCAGCATATCAAAGCCGCTGATTTTTGGCATCATGACATCGCTTAGGATTAAATCAGGATGTTCCTTGACGGCCATAGCAAGGGCCTCTTCGCCGTCGCCGGCCGATACGATTTCGTAACCTTCGGCTAATAGGCGGACGCCGTAAATTTCACGTAAACTTTTGTCATCTTCAACTAACATTATTTTCGTCATATTACCCCCCATTGTACTATATAATTTATTTTTTTTGCTATAGTTCTTGTGTTTTTCATTGACTTTGCTCTCTCGTAGGTACTGATATTGATTGAGGCCGCGAGGAGGGCTGCTTGACGGGTATTTGTGTCGGTGTGGAAGGTTCTGGGTCGGCAGCGGATTGCTGCTTGGCTAATGCCCGCTGTTTAGCGACATAGGCTGCAATCTGTTCAGGAGTAAGTGCCGTGCTACGAGGTACCAGGTTTATATCTTGATTAAATGCAGAGTTAGTTTGCGGCTTATCCTGGTTTTGAGGATTTTGTTCGGCTTCGGCTTCCCTATCGGCTTCTTCCCTAGCCTTGATTGCTTCTTGCTCTATTAGATGGTTAGCCTCTTTACTGCTGATACGAGGCAGTTGGACAAAGAAAGTGCTGCCTTTTTCGCGGACACTCTCTGCCCATATACGGCCGCCCATTATTTCAGCCAAGCGGCGGCAAATATAGAGCCCCAGGCCGGTACCTCCAATTTCGCGAGTGTCTTTGTTGTCGACCCGGTAGAACTTTTGGAAAAGGTGAGCCATATCTTCCATCGGTATTCCGATGCCGCTGTCTTTGACGCTTATGACGACATGGTCATCGTTGCCTGTGATGTCAACCGATACATCACCTATTGGCGTGTATTTGATGGCGTTTTCGACAAGGTTATTGACGATTTCGCGGATATGATCGTTATCGAGGTTGACATAATAGACCGGTGCCAAGTGACGCTCTTTGGGATCTTTGGGAATCGGCTTGAATGTAAGATTCAAGCCTTTTTGGGTAGCGTTTTGATCCAGGCCTTGGACAATGCCATGTACGAACGTGACTATATCGATCACTTTGGGATTATTGGATAAGCGGCCGTCATCAGCTCTGGATACGTCCAAAAGGTCTTGGAACAGATGCCCAAGGTGATCACATGATTCGTGGGCCTTTTGGATGTATTCACGCGCCCTTTCGTCGATAGTTGCTGTCTGGGGATTCAAAGCTAGCCCCAAGTAGCCCTCGATCGAAGCGACTGGCGTCCGCATTTCGTGACTCGCAGTGCTGATAAATTCGGCCTGCTCGCGTTCCTCTGCCTTTTCGTTGGTAATATCGTGAAATACGGCGATTACGCCGGCACCGGCATCGCTGACCGGTGATACGACCAAAGAAATCATTACCCTTTTTTCGCCTTTGGTCACAATAGTGAAGTCGTTCGTGCGTATCTGTTGGTTTACGTTCAGAACCTGTTGGATCGGATCGTTCGCAATCGTTATCGGTTCGCCTTTTTGGTCAACCATTTGCAAAACGGATTTGTAGTTAAGTGCCAGAGCATCCTGTTTACTCCAACCGATTATGCGTTGGGCAGCCGGGTTGATCAGCCTGATGATTCCTTGCCCGTCCATGGCGATTACTCCATCACCGATGGCGTTAATAACGACCTCTGACCGGGTAGTGATGTCGCTAAGTTCGTTCGCAAGATCGCGATAATTGCGGCTGTCTTCGTCCTCTTCTTCCTTAGCTGACTTGTCGTGCCAAATAATTATGCCGGCCGCCAGCGGCAAAATACTGGTCAAAGAAATGACAACCATCGTGGCGATTGATAAGTCACGACTGATGTACTGAACGGCCGTATAAACGCTGACAGCCAGTAGCACCGGTATCGAACCCCACAAACCAAAGACGCTTGCAAAAACAGCCACGATAATCCATAAAGCCAAAAACGGTGACGACGTGCCGCCGGTGTCGATGACAAGCAAAGCGGTCGTTGCGGCAAGTAACCAGAAAATAGCCAATGTTACCGGAAAAATGAATTTTTTGGGTATCCATAGATACGAAATAAAACAAATAAGTGCCGTGGCGCTGGCTAGAGCGAAAGCCGGCGTCCCGACGTTAATCGTGTCACTGATACTAGGGACCTGATGAAAAAAGGACCAAAAATACAGCCCGATAACGGCAACCGAAATCAGGAAGGTTGCTTCGCAAATGCGGCGATGCCAGAAGCGAGTTAACGATACCGGTTTGATGTTGCCCCCTAATTTATTCGCTAATCTGATGGATATTATGACGATTATGGTTAGTTTTTACAAGTATTAGACAAGTGTTTTTGAGCGACATCGTATCCGGCGGATTTGAGACCTGATTCGGCTATAATTTTTCACGCAGCTTTTCGACCAATTGTTCTAGCTGATCGCTCAACTCGATAGGTACTTCCCTTTTTTTGACGACTTCAAGCACGGATTCGTACCACCATAACTGGTCAGCGCTGTTTTTGGTCGTAAACCTTGCCCAGATATCATCGCCGTATATAGTATGATCCATCAAAGTAGACAGCAAATTGTGGATTTTATCCGCTGCACAGACGATAACAGCCTCTTCGCAGGCTTGGTGTTCAAGATGATCAAGATATGCTTTTGAGCTTTCGTGCCAGTCTACGGACGATTCATCATTGGTTACGTCTTTGACGATATTCGTGACTCTGTCTCCGAAATAATCGCGCATCTGAAATTCGTCGTATATGCTGTTGTCTACGTCTTCTAAGACGTCGTGCATCAGGCACGCGATTAGTATGTCTTCGTCTTCGGTGGCATTGCTGGCGATTACCATGACACCCATCGGGTGAACGATATAAGGTATGTCCGTACCTTTTCGGTGCTGTCCGGTCTGTTCGTGGGCCCAAGCGGCTCTTCGAATAGCATGGTCGAGTCTCGCCGTGTAATTAATCATGTTTTCTTCTTAGGATTTGGTTATTTTGATATTAGCGTATGACTTATAGTCCGTGGAAACGGTCTCGATTCTGTAATCGTCACCACCAGTGACTTTATCGGCAGTGCCGGTTGCATATTTTTGGCCGTTTACGGTCAGCATATACTGGACCGCTTTTTCCGAGGTGTAACATTTCGAAGTTACCGGACAGGTGCTATTGGAAAAATGTTGTATCTCGACCGAGACCCCGCCGCTTTTTAGTTTGGCGATTTGATATTGCTGAAGTTTGAATTCGACGTCCAGGTTAACTAGCTTTTCGTTATTAATACTAATTACCGGCGTGATATAGTATAAGGTCGTGCAAATTCCGGTAATTATGACCAACACTGCTGCCGCGATAATCAAAGCTTTCTTGTGTTTATTGAAAAAACTTATCTTTTCCGGTTCTTTGGCCTTAGTAGGGTTATCGGATGTTTGTGCGATCAGGTGTTCTGATACAGCCTGTTTTGCTACTACCCGTTGTCTCAGGGCAGGATTTGATACGGCGGCACGTTGCGGCTGGGTAGGATATTGTTTCAAAATAGGCTTTACGGTGGCGCTCTGTGGCCTTGTATGTTGTGTGATGGGCGGTTTGTTAGGAGCCGGCTGAATGACAGTTCGTTGAGGTACGCTAGGTTGCGAGACGGTCGGTCTTTGAATCGGACGTTGCTTTGGAACGGTCATATCGCCGACAAACTTCTGGACAGGCCTGTAGCCTACTACTGGCTGTTTTTTGACAGGTCTTTTAAAATCATCCATCATTATCAGAGTTTATTTTATACTATTTGATTCATTGTTGTGAAGTAAATTGTTTTAAAAAAGAAAAATGCCGCTGGGCGCGGCAGTACAAGGTGTCTATCTTTTGGATTAGATCGATGTACTTGCCGGTGCTTTTGGCACGGCGCCCAACGGATTATTTTTATTATAATACATTTTATAACTATTGTAAACATCTATTAAGTAAAATCATATATAATTAAGTTAGGATGAGCGATCAAGCCTCTAATTTATCAAAAGAACCGATATTTAATGAAAGCGGCGATCTAAAAAACCGGGTTAATCTTAGGTTTTGGCAAGAACTATTTTTATATTATTGGGTTTTTTCGCTTTTGGGACATTACCTAGAGATTGTCTGGGCGTGGCTTGTCTATTTCGTAACCGACAGCCCGCTATCATTGCCTGTCACTTCCCTAACGCTCCCTTTAGCGGCGCCGTACGGGCTTGGCACGGTGCTAGTAATTTTGATCGTGCTGCCGTTAATAAGGAAATATCGCATCAATCCCGCGGTCACTTTTGTTTTGAACGTGTTTATTACCGATGCGGCAGAGTACTTTTGTGCACTAATGTTGGTGATATTCGTGGGCTATAACCGATATTGGGACTATTCGGATCAAATATTGAACATAAATGGCTATGTATGTCTGGGCAGCAGTTTATTGTTCGGGATAACGGCTACCGTATTCATTTACTTCATCTATCCGTTTTGCGAGAAAATTCTGCGACGCTTTAGTAATAAATTTGTAAATATTGCGTTCTGGTTGCTTCTTTTGAGCTACATTGCAGATTGGGCTTATTCTTCTTTAAAGTAGCATGATCCGGCTGGCTACAGATTGCTGGGGGCTTCTTCGAGTTTGACGCTGATTTCTTTTTCCTTGCCATCATGTAATATTTTCAGTCTGACTGTTTGGCCGATTTGCTTTTGTCTGACCAGATAGACTAGCGAATGATCGCCATCGAGTTTGACGCCGTCTATCGAAAGGATAATGTCGTTTTCGACGATGCCGGCTTTGTCGGCCGGTGAGCCCGGGATTACCGCCAGCTCGTCAGATGATGAGCCGCGCATAACGATTGCGCCGTAATCGACCGACAAATTATTCTCTTCCTTGATACTATCTGTTACTTGCGTATAACGGACGCCTAAATAAGGTTTGACTATATGGCCGGTCTTTATTACGGACTCCGCGATACTTTTCACCATATTGCCCGGCAGGGCGAAACTTATATTTTCAGCTTCGCTGTCGATGGCAACGTTGACGCCGATGACGTTGCCCCTGATATCCAGCAGCGGTCCGCCCGAGTTGCCCAAATTTATGGCGGCGTCGGTTTGAATTACTCCTTCTAGGTATTCGGAATTGCCCGAAGTGTCGCTAGCGGTAATCGACCTTGAAAGTCCCGATATAATCCCTTTGGATATGGAATTTTGGTATTCGGCAAGAGCGTTGCCGATGGCAATGGCGGTCTGACCGAGTTTGATATTGTTCGAATCGCCGAACGTCAGATATTTGAAATTATTGCCGTTGACTTTCAAAATAGCCACGTCCATGGTGGAATCTTTCGCTAGGATTTTGACGGAGTACTTTTTGCCGTCATTGGTTACGGCGGTGTAATTTGCAGAACTATCCTCGACCACGTGGCAGTTGGTAACGATATAGCCGTCAGATGATACGAAAAACCCTGAACCCCCGCCGATAGTCTGTTCGGCGGTGTCGTCCTGGTTATTTGATGGCAAGCTGGTCCCGCTAAATGGATCGTACTGCTGGTAGTATTGTTCGATTGCCGGAAGGTCTTTGGTGATGACAATCGAAACGACTGCCGGGTTGGCCTTGGCGACGACGTCGATGACTCGCGATTCTTCGGCAATCGAATCTGTCTTTACGGTCTCGATTTGGGGGGTATCGGCGCCGTTTAACGAAATAGCTCCTGCCGATATCATCGCCGCAAATATCGCCGCCGCTACAAAAACGGTAAAAATGCTTGAAGCCGAACTGATTAATATTGTGGTTCTATTATTTTTGATGAAGGATTTGATTCGTCTAATCATAACCACTATATTTTATAAAAAAGTCGGATTCACAGTCAATACTTGACAAAAAAGGCCCCGCGGGCAAGCGCGGGGCGTAAAAGTTTCGACCTTTTTAGAAGTTTGACAGTGATGACTAAGTAGGGTCAAGTAAGGACCGGTATTCCTACTGCTAAATAGTTTTGAGGACCGTGTGGTTTGCCTCGTTCTCGCCGATATATCATCATGCCGTGTTTATCAATGACATAATGACCGTGCTTGGGTCCCCGGGGACGTTTTTGGCCACCAAAAATAATATTAATGGTGCCGTCAAACCCTACTTCAACCGAAGCATTATTACGGTAGCGTTTTGGTACACCGGAGAGTTGCACTATGCGTTGCTTACTTATCAATGCCGGACAATGGTCTCTTTTTTCACGACTGCGTGCCCTGCCGTGATTTGAGTTGAGCCTTTCTATACATCTGTGTATATGCTCGTTCTGTCTAAGAGCTTGTTGGCTTCTCTGAAATGCGTCGTTTACCAGGTTGAATGACCTGTTAAATCTGGCACCAGGTTCCAATACTATCACCTCATTTTCGTTTTTTTAAAGGTCGAAACACATGCTAAAAGCTTGCATGTAGTTTCATGTTACAGCAGAGTTGATATTTTTTCTAATATTGACGTTCAAATACTTGACGGACGATGTAAACATAACGGTTGTTAAGTTGAATGATAATAGGTATAATACCAACAAGAATTTTATGTCTTCAAGGGGGATATGGACAATCAAGCCGAAATAGTGCCTGTAGCAGAGGAGATTGGAATCACTAACGATTACCGAACGACTCAGCAGATTACCGGTATAGTTGCTGCCGGAGGTATTATTTTTACCGCCATAGACGCCGTTCTTTCTTCTGTCCAGCCAAACTTCTCCAGTGTCATTTGGCAGTCGTTAGGGCTGATGGCTCTATTTACCGCCATATTCTATCTGATTCCAAAAATTTATATGACCAAGTGGCTGGCCTTTTTGCCGGATTTGATATATACGTCCGGCTTCCTGGTATTGATGGTAAGCCTTGGCGGCAACAAGGGCGAAGTAATCATTATCCTGCTGCTGCTACTGGTAGCAATCAGCGCCTTTACTAAACCTAATTGGCAATTCATCTTAGCGGTCTTCGAAACGCTGACGGTCATTATCCTATACTATTCGATTACCGGCGGCTTGGACCAAACCATGTCGTTTACCAGTATCATATTCCAAATCCTTGGCATTATCGCGCTGATTTCGATTCTCAGAATTTTTGCCCAAGAGACAATCGTTTTACGTGGCGAACACAAGCATCTGACGGAAGTCGGTTTTCAGCTCGAAACCCAAAGGAATGAAATACTTACCCTGATCAATAACCTTTCTCAAGGGTTAATTTCGGTTGATAAAAAACAAAGAATCATGATTGCAAATACCGCGGCCATGACGATATTGGGCGGAAGTAACAAAGACAAAAAGATCACTATAATCGGTAAGGATCTGGATGACGTGATGCCGGTGGCTTCGAACGAGTCAAAGATATCGTTGGCCGCCGAAGTATTCGAAAACGGCGAACAGACTCACTACGAAGACTTGAAATTAGTCGCGCCCGGCGGGATGTACAGGATTTCTGTTAACACTACGCCTATAATCGACAGTGCTACGAAGCACATCATAGGCGCCATTGTTTCATTCAACGATATTACCGCCGAAAAGTCGCTCGAGGAACAGCAAGCCGAGTTCAACTCAATCGCCTCACACGAACTTCGTACGCCTTTGGCTGTTATCGAAGGCTTTACCTATAACCTACTTTCGGACAGTCGCCTGAAATACGATGAAAAAACGCGGGAGTACATCTCTAAAATCGACGTGGCTGTCAATTCGCTGATTAAGTTGACCAATGACATTTTGACGGTCACGAAATCGGACAATGATCAAATTACAGCGGTTTTTGAAAAAATTGATATCAAGAAGTTGGTTACGGAGATTGCCGAACAATTCAAACCCAAAGCGATTACCAAGAATTTGGATTTCAAATTGGATATTGCTAGGAATTTACCGGTCATGTTGACGGATGAAGGAAAATTCAAGGAAGTATTATCTAACCTTATCGAAAATGCAATTAAATTTACGGACGAAGGATCTGTCAAGATTGAAGCCAGTGAAAACGAAAAAGGGTTCATCACGATTAAAGTTACAGACACTGGCGAAGGTATCAGAGATGTTGATCAAAAGAGGATCTTTAACCGCTTTTATCGGGTTAATGATTTCCGGACACAAAAAGCCGGCGGTACAGGACTTGGACTATATATTTCTCGTACTTTCATTAAGGCCATGGGCGGCGAAATCGGCGTCGATAGCGTAAGGGGCAAAGGAAGCGTATTCTGGTTTAAATTACCAGTGGCATTCAACAGAGAAATGGTCAAAGATAAAAGCGACGAACAACTTGAAGATTTTATTGTAGGCATCTAGTATCATGCATAATAATTAATTAAAAGGAGTAGGTATGGCAAAAACTAAAATTATGATTATAGACGACGATCCGCAGATCCGCGAAATTTATAAATCTGCGCTCGAGATGCGAGGTTATGAAGTCGTCCCTAACCCAGGCGGCGAGAAAGTCATGGATATGCTTTCCAAAGGTGGTAAACCTGATTTAATCTTGTTGGACGTCATGATGCCTAAAGTATCCGGTCTTGATGTTTTGGATATGCTGAAATCTGACGCCGACTTGAAAGACGTCAAAGTTATCATGATGACAGCTGTATCGGATGAATCAATCAGAAAAAAGACCGAAGAGCGAGGCGCATACGCATATATTGTAAAGTCCGAACTTTCAATGTCGGAAGTTATTAGCAAAATCGAAGACGCTCTACATAATTAGTACAAGAACAATTAGTCCTTACTAAAGATTTTCTTTGTCGTAGAATATGCCGGCTAGAGAGAGTAAAAAGCCTGTTACGAAAACTATACCAAAAAATACGAAAGCAGCCACGGTGGTTGACATATCTTGGAATATCCCGCCGACACATACCAGGAAAAAACCTAAACCTAGAAGTAATGGTTTATGCGAACTGAACTTGCTTCTAATAAATTCACTGATAAATATGTATGATATGGCAGCCCAAGGCAGAATAAACAAGATTGCAATGCCGACTGCCATCACAATGTCCGCTTTCCAATTAATAATTCCGACATTCGATAAAATTGGGGTGTTGCGGAATATGAGCTGATAGATTAAAAGCATTATACCGATTAATGCAACCATATAGGACGCGATTACAGTTTTTTTGCTTTTTGGGAATATTTTATAAATAGGCACCCTTACACAGAAGATGGCCGAGATATAATAAAGGCCTCTTCCAATGAAATCGTTCCAAAACAGCAGGTCTTTGTTTTCGGTAAGAATGGCAATCGGAATTAATATAGCTGATTTAAAACAGCCTAAGGCAATAAATAGTGCCGACCAAAAGAACAAAATAGCAAAAGGGTTTTTGATGCCTTTGCCGTATCCAGTCATATAACTTGCACAGCTAAATGTGCCTATGACAATGCCGGCAATAAAATACATTATCGCACTAATCATATAAGCTTATGTTATAGGAATTGAGTCAATAAGTCTAATCTTTTTCGAAAAATAAACCTGCCAACAAAGACAAAAAGCCGACGATGAGAAGCATGCCAAAAAAGACATAGGTAGTGACTGTAGTTGATAAGTCTTGGAAAATAGCGGCTACACAGATAAGGAAATAGCCTGAACCAAGTAAAAACGGTTTAGGCAATGTGAACTTGCTTCTAATAAATTCTCTGATAAATATGTATGATATGACAGCCCAAGGCAGAATCAGCAAGACTGCCATACCAGCTGCTAGTACGACGTCTGCCTCCCAGTTGATTATTCCCGAGCTGTTTGGGATCGGAATGTTCCTGTTAAAAAACTGATAAACCAGAAGAGCGACTCCGATTCCGGCGTACAAATAAGAAAAAATTATCGTCTTTTTGCTTTTTGGGTATAACCTATAAAGGGGTATCCTTACGCTGAATACGGCAGCGGTATAAAATAACATTCTTCCAATGAAATCGTTCCAAAATAGCAGCTCATTATTATTTAGAGAAATGTAGATAGGTATTCCCGCCGCAGATTTTAAAAAAGCTAAACTTACGAAAAGTGCCGACCAGAAAAATAAATTTGCAAAAGGATTTTTTATGCCTTTGCCATAACCAACCAAATAACATTTAAAGCATAATAAACCTGAGACGATGCCAGCTATAAAATACATCATTACGCTTACCATGTAATGATATATTATATGAACCGAGTCAAAATGCCTAATCTTATTCGAAAAACATGCCTGCCAGCGCGAACAAAAAGCCGATGGCTAGGAGTATGCTAAAAAATAGATAGGCAATCACGTGATTCGACAAATCCTGGAAAATCCCGCCGATGCAAATAAGAAAAAATCCAGCCCCAAGTAAAAATGGTTTAATTTGGCTGAATTTACTCCTTATGAATTCATTGATGAAAATATATGACGTAGCCGCCCAAGGTACGAGAAGCATTATGGTGATACCGTCAGCCAAAATAACGTCAGCTCCCCAATTTGCTATTTCTGAAGAAGTCAGCAGGGGTATATTTCTAATGAAGAATTGATATGTCGCCAGAATGATACCTATTAGTGCGTAGGCATACGAAAAAAGAAAAATTTTTTTACTTTTCGGGAACAACTTATGTAGCGGGACTCGGATGATAAAAACAGCTGCGACATAGAATAATATCCGAGCGGCAAAATCAGTCCAAAATAAAATGGCGTTATTCTCATAGATAATAGCTAGAGATATGAGTATCGCAGTTTGATAGTATGAAATAGCGATGACCAAAATAAGTAATTGGCAAAATAGTTGTTAACTCCCCTGCCATAACCTGTCAGGTAACATTGGTAGCAGAACACAGCAAGTACGGTGCCAGTTATCAGATACATTATGGCGCTAATCATTAGTACTATTTTACACTACTAAAGACGCAATAAATGATGTTAGGCGGATTTTGGTGCGACCTGAAGTTCGACGATGAAGTTAGAACCGACGCCTTCCATGGTTTCAAAATTAATCGTTCCGTTCATTGCTTCGACATACTGTTTAATGATCCACAAGCCAAGGCCGGTGCCAGAAATATTTTGGGTCTGCGACGTTTGGACGCGGTAAAATCTTGAGAACAACCTTTGTTTGGCAGCCGGGCTTATGCCTAAACCGGTATCGCGGACATTCGTAGAGACTACCCCATTTTTTAGTTGCTGGGAAATTGTTACCGACCCAGCGGCGGTATATTTTATGGCATTATCTATCAAGTTAGTAAATATTTCCTGAACGCGGCCTTCATCGGCGTAAACTGGCGGCAAAGCTTGGCTTGAGGTTTCGAATATCAATTTTATAGCCTTTTCTTCGGCGATTGGACGATAGTTCTCGACTATCGTGTTGATAATTTTTGCTGTGTCAACCGAAGAAAATTTGTACTCGATTCTGCCCTGTTCGATGCGGCTGACATTTAATAAATCCTGGACCAAAGAATTCAAGCGCTCGGTTTGGTTGATGGCAACATCTATCTGTTCTTTGACTTTAGGCTCGACCGGCCCGAAATCACCGTCGATGATATTAGAAAGATAACCTTTGATAATCGATGTCGGTGCCTTTAGCTCGTGGGTCGCGACCGATAAAAAGTCGCTCATAGTCTGGTTAAGTTCCTTTTGTTTGGCTAACAATTTAATGTAGCCAACCAGCCTGATGTGCCGGAATAGCAGCCCAAAGATCAAAACGATGCTAATTATCAAGATAATGAAAGATTGTTGGTAGGTTGAACTGATTGCCTTTTCGGCGTCTACGGTCAAGTAATTGGCAGCGATTATAGCTATTATATTTTTATCGCTATCCATTACCGGTGAAGTGACAAACCAAGCTTGGGCGGGATTTAAGTCGCGATCATAGGTATTCGTTAGGCTCGCAACTGAGTGTTTAGTGCTTATGACATTGCCCACTTGGGTCTTTTTACTCACGTCATTTAGGTTGTCATCGGCCGCTGAAGAACTGCGCGCTGCGATGGTAAAATCGTTATTCTTGCTGACGATTAGCATGCTGTGCATCAGGGTCGGCTGGGACTCTTCAAGGGCATTCAGGTTTGACGACAATTTATCGTAATGTTTGTTCTTTATCAAGTCCAAAGATGACTGGGCAATAATGCCGTTTGCAAGGTCAGCTTTTCGATTTAATTCATCGTTAAAAGCTTCCCTAGTCGATTGAGCAAATATTATCGTGTTGGTTATAATAATTACCGGGATAGCTATTAGCACTATTATCGAATAAATTATTTCTAACTTTTCACGCTTCATATGCTAGTTGGTTCTACCATTGCTGATTTGTGTCGTTATTTTCTTCCGAATTAGCGTTTGTCTCTGTTTTGTTTTCGTCGGATGGAGCGTCAGGTGAAATGTCAGTTTGGGTTTCGGTCTCGGCCGCTGGGGTATCACCTATATCGGCCGGCATTTCAAAGGTTGAAACCGGGCCGTCATTTTCATCGATATTTGCGACAGGGTTTTCGTATGTGTTTATCGATCCTAGGCCCCCTACTTCGTTTACGGGTATCGGCTTCATCTTGTGTTTTAAGTGTATCCTTAAAGCTATGAGCAGGCTGATAAGGGCAACCACCAAGGCGGCGGCCGTTCCGGCAATGTAATAAATCAAATTTTGATTTGACTGCGATGCCGTTGGCGTGCCATTTAGTTTTAGACTAAGCCCGTTCGGATTGCCTGCGGTAGCACCCACCGTGGTAATCAAGAATGATAAAGGATCGGATCGTTTGTATGTTCCGTCGCCCTTGTCGACGATGGCGTAAATCTCGTGTTTGCCGGGTTCGAGCGGATCCTCGAGTGTGTATTGCCAGTTACCGTCCTTGTCGCTGGTCGTCGTAATGACAAGCGGGTCCGAGTAGATGTAAATCACTACTGTAGTGTTTGGCTTAGCCTTGCCGGTTATTTTTAGGGTATCCGTTTTGGTCGTACCGACGGTTTTTGTTACATTTTCAAGATTTCTGATCGCAGCGACGGTATTTTCGACCGTCAACGCATCGACCTTCACTGGGTCAACCGGAGAAAAGTTCGAAGGCAGAATATATTTGCTGGTCGCAAAACAGTTAGATATTTTTGCCAGTTCATCAGCTGTCGGCCTGGATTCGCCGCTGTTGATGGCCTTATATCGTTCGGCGCCCAGTTCGGTCTCGACACAACTTTTGGTTATTGCGCTGACTTGGACTTGTGACGAAGTTACCTGAGTCGCGGTTATTGCTGCGGTCGAATCGGTCGTAGTTGCCGAAGTGACCGGCGTTGGCGTAGGAGTAGGCGTGGTTGTACTAGTTGTCGTGCTGCCTGTGCTGCCAGTGTTTGTAGTAGTCGTCGTTGTGGCAGCAGGCTTAATTGTTATAGGTATGGATATAGATTTGGTGACTCCACCGTAGATTACATTAACGGGTATTGATGTTGTGCCTGCAACTTGACCGGTAGAAAAATTCATACGCGTCTTGTCAAGAAATGTATTGGTAACATTGAATATGGACCCGAGAGTTGGCGCAGTCCAGGTATAAATAGTATAGGGATTAATATCAAAAGTGGTAGCCGACGCCGGCTCTACTGAGCTGTTCGCAGCGAATACGATGCTGGAATTGACATGACCTTCCCACGGAAACGGTGAAGCTGTCAATGTGAGATTTGAGGTCGCTTGTGGCATTAAATAGTAATGATCGACGGTAGTAGCAATTGAACATATGTGGTCGGAATAGACTGCCTTAGCAGAAATTTTTACGGTGCTGGCGGTGCCACCTGTTGGCCATAGGGCCGTGGCCCATCTGAATAACCAGGTGTTTGTTCCTGACGGTTGAGCCTGACCAATTTTCGTCTCATTTGCAAATATAAAAATTTGATTTATAGGAGTAGTTGGCAGCGAAGTGATATTTACGTCTGCTTCGCCCGATAGTACATAATTGTTCGGGCTGCCCGAAGGCATCGAAACCGTCATATTAAGGCCGCCACAGTCGGCTGTTGTCTGCGACGAAGAACTACCGGCATTGATCAAGGAGACTATTAGCGCTGATATTAAAACTAATACGCCAAAAAACGTAATAGCAATCTTATTAAAATGAGTTTTACGCATATGCTTAAATAATACACTATTATAGGATATTAATTAAGAGCCAAGTTGAAAGCATTGAAGTTACTTACTTGGGCCGGTGCCACTGAATAGCGGACGCCGGCCCTTTTTCTTTTATCTTTTATTAATATTTACTATCTTCGTAGTACATGCCGGCCAGACAGAATAAGAAGCCGGTTACCATCACGATACTGAAAACGATATACCAGACGGCGTCGCTGATAAAATTATCCGTGAAAAAGCCGCCGGTTACTATTAAAAAGAACCCATAGCCAAGCAAGAATAATTTCGGCGATGAAAACCTGCTTTTGATGAACTCGCTGAAAAAGATAATTGAAGTTGCCAGCCATGGCAAGAACATCACGAACATCATACCTATTGCCAGCACTATATTGACGTCCCAATTGACGATGCCGAAAGCATTGATTGATGGCTGCATATTCGTATAAAAGTACTGGTAATACAGCAACGCTATGCCAACTAATCCCGCTAGGTACGAAAAGGCCCATCGTCTTTTGTCGTTCGGGAAGAATTTATAAAGCGGGACTTGGGCAGCAAAAACGGCTGACATATAAAACAGGGCGCGAGCCAAGAAATTGTAATATTCTAAGTACTTATTGTCGTAAGTGTATGCGGTCAACGCGGTTAGTATGCCGCCTGATAAATACGAAAGCGTAATAAATAGCGACGAAAGATATAGATAATTAGCAAAAGGATTCTTTTTCTTTTTGCCGTAACCGACGGAATAACACTTATAAGAAAACAGCCCGATGATAATACTGCTGATGATGTAAATGAGGGCGGTTACCATAAGTAGTATTATAGCAAGCTTATAGGAAAATGCGTAAGCTTTTTGTCGGGATGCGGATTGTGTAGGGGTTCGATTCCGACGAATAAATTCGTCAAAAAGAAAACCCCATCGATAAACGATGAGGTGTTCTTTTTGGTGACCTCGGTTAGCCAAACATGGAACTCTCTGATTGAAGGGTTAAAGAGAATTGATGCCGCAGTTGAAAAACTTCTGGACGAGGAGGGTTAATGATATGTCTCGATATTCGCAATCACAACACTCTAATCTAACCTTTACTATTGTCATCCTAGTTGGCGCAGCTGCGTGGACACATCGATCACAACTCATTAATATCGCATACTTTGCTCTCGGTATATTGGTATGCTTGCTACTTATACGATCATTCTGGATGATAATAATTACTAAGCTTCATATTGGTTCACGATTAATAGATAGCATGGACGGTATAGAATTTGAAAGATATATTGCGATTCTGTTGATAAGAAACGGTTTTCATAACGTCAGGCTTACGGATCAATATGACTACGGGGTTGATATCATCACAGAGAAAGACGGTGTACGTTGGGGTATCCAGGTGAAACGCTACTCAGGAATTGTCGGTGCCGAGGCCGTACGTCAGGTTGTTGCCGGATTACGACCTTATAACTGCGACCGAGCGATGGTCATCACAAACAGTAAATACAGCGAATTTGCCAAGAAATTGGCAGCTGGAAATGATTGCGTCCTTATTAATCGTGATGGGTTAAAACAACTCGAACAATCAGTAGAAAATCATAACATAGGTGATATACTATGGCCATGACAGGATACATACCAACTGACGACGATATTGCAGCAATGGTTCGCGATCTTCAAAAAACCGACCC
>JAXDCN010000042.1:0-15814 GCA_034677945.1 Saccharimonadales bacterium (SeqCode) | reverse complement strand
CTCCGCCGGCAGCGGCGTTTCAAAATTTGACTGCGGCTGCCCGTCCGTATTCAGTTCAAAATTAGCTGATTTTTCAGGCTGCTTCTTGTCTTCTTTTTCTAGCGTTTCCATCTTTTCAGTTGGCGATTCGTCCGAAAATGCCCCCAGCGGGCGTTTTTCGACCTTGGTACCAGAGATAAAAGGCGATTCTGGCGTATCGCCGGATGCTTGGTTTAAAGTCTTTGTAATCTCGTCATTAATCTTGCTGATATCTTCGTCTTCTTCCGGTTTTGGCGCTTCTTTTTTATCGGCCTGGCCGCTTTTGTACTCTTGAAAATCAATCGGATCGGGCAAGTTTTCTTCAAGCGCCTCAGACTTCGGCGCTTCTGACTCAGTCGTTGCGGGCTTTGTCCCGGTCGGTTCAGTCTTTTCAGTAGCGGATTCAGACGTTTCAGCTTGGTCAGACGTCGGCTTGGACACGGTCGTGCTAGGTCGCATATTCGACGACGGGTGCACGACGTCCATAAACCGTCCGCTGCCGCTTCGTCGTGCGGCTAATGACGGGAATGTTGAGGCCGATGTTTTCTTTTCGACTGTTTGCTCAGCATTATCCGAAGACTCTGAACCAGTGTCTTCCTTTTTCTCAGCTTCAGTTTCCCTAGCCTCGGTTTCGGTTTTACCGTCCGAACCCTTTGAACTCGAAATCAAAGAATTAACAGCTCGGTCTAGTTCGTCAAAATCAAGATCCTTCATTCCCCACCCTTATTCTTTTTTAGCTATGTTAGAACTTTTATGTGCTCTTTTGACTATCTCACTAAATTCATTGGCATTCAAGCTGGCCCCGCCAACAAGCAATCCGTCAACGCCCGGCAAATCCAAATACTGTCCAACGCTGTCTAATACTACGCTGCCGCCGAATAAAATCGGGACCGATTCGGAAGCCTTTTTACCGTAAAGATGTTCGATTTGGCTGCGGATTGCCCTGACCGCGGCAGTCACTTCGTTAGGCGGTACGAAAATCGGCGTCGAATTCGGCCCGGCACTGATAGCCCAAACAGGTTCGTAGGCAATTATGACCTGATGTAATTCTTCGCTAGTAATATTTGCCAAGCCACTGCCTAGTTGATCGTGGATGACGTCGCGGGTTTCGTTATTCGTATGTTCCCAGGCGGTTTCGCCGATACACAGAATCGGACGGATATGATTGCGGATCGCCGCGACAACCTTGTAGCATATTTCCTTGTCAGACTCATTAAATACATGCCGGCGCTCGGAATGTCCGATAAGCGCGTACTCGACTAGACCGCGCAGCTGCGTAGCGGATATCTCGCCCGTATATGGGCCGCTGTCGCGCCAGTAAAAATTCTGGGCCGCCAGTTTGAATTGTCGCGAATTGACCTGAGTGCTCAGGGTTTGTAACGCCAAAGACGTCGGTGCTAGGATGACCTCGACATCGTTATGGTTTTTTATCAGTTTTGACAGTTGGTGCAGATACAAACTCGACTCGTGAACATTCAGGTTCATCTTCCAATTGCCGATAATAAGTTTTTTTACGTGCGCCATCTCTATCTCTAATTGCTTACGTTTATTACGTTATAGTTTACTCTAATTACGTACAAGCGTCTAGTAAACTTTTTTACCAAAATCAGTATATCATCTGTATTTTAAATTTTTATGCTTGATTTTTCCGGCAATTATGCTAGAATAGTAGTAGTAGCCGGTCTTTTTGCGTGGGCAAAAACTGGCAGGCGATCATTAACAAGTCGGATCATTACAGTGCATGTCTATGCCAGAAGGCGTGTGCTAATAATTTTTTACCCCGGTTCCTAGAAACAACATCGCGGCAATTGCCGCCTCTATTGCGCCTAAGAAAAAGGAGGGAATAATTATTAAGAATTTCATGATTATTTTGACATGGCTAGTAGCCTCGGTGGCGATGTTCATCATCTCAAACGACTATGAGCAAGTCAACACAACCATGAACGGAATTTCTCAGTCAAGTAGCGGGCAGCAGTTCACCGGCGGTGAAGTTACTTCGTCAAACCAGCAGAAAATAATGAAATATTTTGTTGCAAAAGGCCTAGACCCTGCCGCGGCTGCCGGAATAACGGCAAATCTTGCCGCCGAATCCGGTTGTGAACCCAGGAAGATTCAGGGCGGAGGTATCGCCAAAGACAATTATGTGCCAGTGCCTGGTATTGGCTTCGGCTTGCCGCAATGGACAACCGAGGGCAATCAACGCGCGTTTGTCGCGTATGCAAAATCCGTCGGTAAACCTGTCACGGATATGCAAACCCAGCTTGACTTCATATGGTTACATATGGAGGATAAAGTCAGTTTTCCAGACCTTCTGGATAGACTCAAATCTATCCGATACACAGTTGTAAACGGGCTGACCGGCCCAATGCGGGCGGCAATTCTTTTTCACGGCACCACCGCGAAAATCCAAAGCCACCCGGTTATTGCTTCGGTTAACCCCAGTCGTGGGTACGAAGCATCTGGCGACTCGGCCAGAAGAATCATCGATTATCGATGCAGACTGGCCGAGGAAATCTACCAAAACTACATGGCGCAATTCCACAAATAACTCGGTTGGGTACCAAAGCCTAGGCTGCGGTACCCAACCAAAAACCACATGTTCGATATATGGCTGCGAGCATCCGATGCTCGTAATCGTTAATAGCGAATAGACATGCACTAATTGTAATGATCTGATTTGTAACAAAGAAATAACCCCGACATTCGTGTCGGTGTTATTTCTTTGACGTTGAATATTAATTATCTCACCGCTCCGACACTTCGATGTTATAACTGTCCGCTTCGCTTCCAGTTCTAACATCGGCTAGATTCTGTCAAATTGGAAATTTGACAGCTCGCCGTACGGCGAGGCGAACCGCGTCGGGTTCAATTCCAGCGAATAAATTCGCTCAAAATAAAATGTCCATCACAAAGATGGACATTTTATTTTGGTGATCTCACCGGGAATTGGTCACGTTCCGCGACCCCGGAAATTCACGATTGCAAGCGCAGCTTGCATCGGAATATTCCCTTGCGGAGCGCCGACGTGGCGCTCCTCACCCGGATTGGGCAATCCGAGTTCATTTACGCGAAGCGTCCACCAAGTAAAAACCCCAGTATTTACTGGGGTTTTTACTTGGTGATCTCACCGGGAATTGAACCCGGATTGCCAGGATGAAAACCTGGTGTCCTAACCATTAGACGATGAGACCTTAGTTGATTGTGGAATGTACAGGTTCAATTCCGCGACGGGAATCAAATTGGACGGATTGCCAGGATTCAGTCACCCGTCGATTTCTTTGAAATCGCGGTCGACCCCGCCTCGCTCGGTTACGTTCGCAATCCGGGCTCCGGCCTTGCGACCCGCAGACTTGCGGGTCCCACCTAGTGTCCTAACCTTCGCTGTACAGCGAAAGACGATGAGACCATAGCTACTGGCGCCTGATTATTGTAACAAATATTACAGTTTTTGACCAGAGAGTCTATTTGTTTTTAAAAGTACTTGCTGTTTTTGTGTTTTATTGTATTATTTATTGACTTTTTATAGTTTTTATGGTAAGCTATAGCTACAGTTACATAAGGTGTGAGGACCTGACAGTAACGGAAATGGGAGAATTTATTATGAAAAGTACAACTTCGTTAATTTCGATGGTTGCGGCAGCGGTCGTAATACCTACGGCGTTATTCGCCTGCACCCACCAGACACCAAACATTACTGATTGTAAAACGGTAAGCGACCATGACACATGTCAGCCAACACCAACGCCGACGCCATGTCCGTCGCCGACGCCGACGCCGACGCCGACGCCAACTCCGACGCCTACCCCAACCCCTAGCCCGACGCCGACGCCAACTCCGACGCCTACGCCAACCCCGGCTAAGGAACTTCCAGTCACTGGCGCCAAAGAAAATATCATAGCGTTCTTGGGTCTTGGTGCGATGGTTGCAAGCATAGGTTATTACCGTGCCAGCCGCCGTTCAACCATGAACAAATAACCCGAGTCTGACCGCTCCTAAATTTCTGAAGCGATTCAGACAAAACATTACTACCCCCATTCAAATAGGGGGTAGTTTTGTTTTTGCATTAGCATTCTCAACACGACCGCAAACTAACCATCCAACCCCTATATTACACTTTTGGCCCGGCCGGGCGGAATATGTAATAGGGAAGGGCAGAGTTTAAATGTGGTTTGGGTGAATATATCATGATTTTTGCGATAGTTTGGCGCCGGTATACGACGTTAATTTGGTATAATTGATAGTAACGATGGCAAAGCAGAAAAAGAAGCGAAACAAGACCTACTCCGGCGTCGACGCCGCTATGACCCGCCCTGTTATTACTCGTATTTCAGCCGTCAATCGCTCAAAAACCGGCCAATGGTGGTTCGAAAATAAAAAAAGGCTCAAACCAATCCTTATCGCGACAGCGGTCGTGTTATTTATTATCGTTCTGATTATTCAAATTATTTACATCAGCGGCAGTTGATTGCAGCTCTTTGATCGGCAGTCTGAAACCGAACGTGCTGCCCTTGCCTTCGACTGATTCAAAAACGATCGTGCCGCCATGCGCGTCAATGACTTTCTTGGCCAAGAACAAACCTACGCCAGTGCCGTCAGGCCGTTGTTTTTTGGCGTTGCTGGCGCGGTAGAATTTAGTGAAAAGCTGCGCCTGTTCGTTCAGCGGAACGCCTATGCCGGTGTCTTTGACCGTGAATAATACTTCATCGCCTTCGACCGACAGATTGACATTAATTTTGGTACCTTCGCGTGAATAGTAAATCGAATTGTCGGCAAAATTCATCACTACTTGGCGGATTTTGCCCTCATCAAGATCGAGTATCGGGAAGTTCTTGGGCTGGTGGTAGACAAAATGCAAATGGCGCGCCTCGGCGGTCGGCCGCAAACTGTCGATTTCTTGTCTGACTATTTTTGACAAATCCACCGGATACCTATCAAGCACGAATTTACCGGTCTGCAACCTGGATACGTTCAAAAAGTCATTGATTAAACAGACCATGCGTTCACTACTTAAGAAAGCCTCGTCTAACAGATGGCGTTGCGAATCGGATATTTCGCCAGCGTCGCCGTCCAGGACCATACTAATGTAACCCTTTACACTGGTCAACGGCGTGCGCAACTGATGGCTTGCAATACTGACAAATTCGTCCTTAACCTTGTCCAAACGCCGTAATGTCGCGTTACTAATGCGCAACTCTTTTGTAGCGTTATTGATGCGCTGTTGCAAGGTTGCATTCAGTTCGCGGATTTCGTGCACAGCCAAGGTGTTTTGGACCGCGATTATCAACTCGTCCGAAATAGTATTAAGTGCTCTTAGGTCCCGGTTGGTATAACCTGACGTTTTGTGATCACCTAGGCAAAGAAAACCAAGCGTCTTGCCATCCTGAATTAACGGTAAAACCAGTTCTACCCAATGGCTTACCAGCAAACGCCTGATCGGGTCGTCAGTTTCCATTTGCGAAGCAGCCACGACTCCGTCTTGTTTGAAATATTCAGCCATCTTGAGCGCATCGTATTTCGGCAATTGCTTGTGACGCGACGTACCGGCCGTCATGTAATGTCCGTCGTCCGTAAAGATAAAGAAAAATGCTTGTTCGCTTTTTAATGTCGTGGCGATTTCATAAGCTGCCCGTTCCAGCAACCCGCGCAAATCGGTATTCGAAGTCAAAGTATTGTTCAGACGGTAGTAAAAATCATCGGTATTGTAGTTGTCTTTGTAGAATATTTTGTTGGTAACCTTGTCAAAAAAGCGCTTGATTGGCTGGAAAATCAAGGTTAACAGCAACGCCAACACAATATTAATCGGGCTGACACTAAATGTCGTACTCATGCTCATATTGTCTCTTAGCAAAGACATAGATAGAATATAGGCTAACCCATAATAGAGGGCAGACAATGTCAATAGCGACAAAGCATAGGCGAACGTTCTAATTACCGCCGATTTGATATCGAATAACTGATACCGGACGATAGCTAGCCCAACTACTACAGACATAACTAATAAACTCACCGGAATAACCATTTGGACCTCGGCAGACTCGCCAAAAAACATGTTCCCAACAACTATGGCAATGACTGCCTGTGATAAGCCAAACACTACTAACCGGTCCTTGGTTTTATCCTTTTTTGATTTGTTCTTCAAAGTGTCCTTAAGTAGTTCATATAACGCAACAGCAAAAACAAGTCCCAAGGTAACGATAAATATCTGGTACAAATTCGTGGATTGATTGACGACGATGCCAGCATGCTCGCCCCATGCGTCTGTTATCATAAAACCCGACATATTCATCATAAACTCCACAACGAACAATGTTAAAAATAACCAATATACATAAAGAGATACAGGTTTGTTTATGTAAGATTTTATAAACAAATAACAGAGTGTCGGAATCGCAAATGAAATCGCCGATGTAAATTGAATAAGCTTTAGCCCAATTTCACCAGACAAACTGTATGTCTGGACGACGTATTGGATTAACAGCCAAATCGATGACACATATGTTGTGGCAGCAAATAACAATTTTGATTTGCTAAAGCTGCTCATAATAACTACCGTGGCAACTGTTATCATTCCAACGATAGAAAGGATATACACAATAAACGACAAGATACCCATTGTTGATATTGTAACCGATGGATGCTACCTTGTATACATGAGCTTTTTAGCCAAAACTAAATTGAGCATATTATGGTAGACAATCTCCCTATTTTTCCTAACTCTAGACCGTTCACGCTAGATGACACAGAATGGTTTTATCATTACTACATCGATAATGGTTTTAGCCCGTACGTAGATATTCATCCCGAAAATTTATACGTATGGCTAAACATACACAATGACCTAGCAATAAGTAAGTCAGATGGTGCAATAATACTAAGCTATACTAATGCCCTAGATAAGGATAATCACAACATTATTCCTTTGGCAAACCCTATAAATGATCTTGTTGTTAAGAAAATAATGTCATATCTAGAAAGCATAAGTAAACCACTTGAAATACGCGAAATTCCTTCGATTATTTGCAATAAGTTAGACCAAAATCAGTGGCGGATAGATGATGATAGGGACAGCTTTGAATATATTCTTGATACAGACCAGCAATCTAAGCTAGAAGGGAAAATATTTCACCACCAACGCAGGCGTATTAATTATTTTGAAAGAGAACACCCTAGCAACACGGTAGAAATCAATTTTTACAAAGAATTTAATGATAATTTAAAACAAACTTTTTATCACCACATCGATTCAATGCCATTCAACAGTAATATCAATTCTTCACAAGACAACGTCATTGAGCCAATTACTATTCGGAAAAATCTTGAGTACGCATCAATTTTCAATAAAAAGGCACTGGAAATAAGAATAAATGGAAATGTCGTTTCCCTTGTTATGTTTTCATATCTTGATGAGAACACCGCAGCGATAAACCACTTGAAAGTTGATTATTCTGTACAATATATATTCCAATATACTATTTACCAACTAGCCAAAATACTCAAACAAGAAGGAATTAATGAGATGAACGTCGAGCAAGACTTGGGCATTAGCGGTCTTAGGATATTCAAGGAACGTCTACGGCCATCACGATTTTTAGAAAAAAAGATTATTCGTCCGCGCCACCTATAGACCAGAGCCTGTAAGTACATTCATCAACAATCTCGGATTGCTTGAATGATAAATTATTGCATAGCCTATTCATTGCTCTATCAATCAGTTTTGGGATATAGCGCTTCGACAAATTGGTATTTTCAAATAGCATATTCGCGCTAACACCCGCTTCGTCGCAAACCTTAATAAATATACCTATCGGTAACGATGAATAACTTGCCCCTTTGCCAGACGACACGACACCGGGCGTGAATATATTAGTGGCATATTCTGACGAAGGGAACTTTTCATTTAGATAATTTCGATTTAGCCAATAAAGTTTATCAAAGTCATCTATATAGTAAGAAAAACAAGTTATATTTTCTTCGCCTTGTTCTTCCTCGGTGCTGGTTATTGCTACCATCGTTCTATCGGACCGCAATAATTTCAAGAAGTCTTCTTTTGAATCCTGCATTGATATTGGGTGACCGTCACCAAGAAATTCAAACCTTTCATTGTAAATATTCCACATTTCCTCGGCTTGCTGATCACTTATTTTATCCCCCATATCAAGAGTTGTTTTTACTCTTCCTTCAAAACTTCTCAAGGGGCCGACATTTCTTTCGTAATAATCTAGAATATCCTGCAGACTATACTTTTTTCGCTCAACCTTATCTTCGTTACTTTCTGCAGATAATGCATACAAGTACAATGCCGCTTGTTCATCACCATTTGCCGCCCTTGGATCAACCAATGGTTTTTCATCGTGCTTGATACCAGCGTCATTGAACATAGCCGACAAAGCATTCGATTCATCATTATTGTGATCGCTGAAATATATCGCGCATTTGCCCTTTGATTTTATGGAATCAACCAACTCTTTCTTCTCGTCATCGCTAAGTTCATGAGGCGGCAACGTCAAAATTTGAACATTCGTTGATAATTCTTGTGCATAATCCTGACACCTTTTGACGTCATAGCCCATAGCCAAGCCATGACTGACATCCATCATCACTGGTATGCGCGAACCGCCTGCATTCACGAAAACGGTGTCAGGGTCGTTAATGATACCTTCGTACATTTCACTTGACAATATCCCACGAAGCCGCGAACCGTCATTAAATACATTGCAGATAGTTTCATAATTTTCAAAATCAACTATTGGAAATTCTGACTTATTTTCGGCGGCTTCAACCGAAACAAGGCATTCTTGTGATTGGCCCATTTTTTCTTCAAGCATTTCTTTGCTTCCTATTTCTTTACTCGAGCTACCGGTCCTGGGAAACCGTTAAAGTTCTCTGTAAACGCAGTTGAATAAGCACCGGCACAGTGAATAAGCACCTTATCGCCGACTTCAATATTAGACGATATAGGAACATCATACAAAATCGTATCTTGACTGTCGCAAGTTGGACCCGTAAGCGCATAAATATCTTTTTCATCGGACCGTTTGGAATCACTGACAGGAAAGGCCAGATTATTAGCCGTTTGAACCGATTCCATCAAACCGTTATTGGCCCCGACATCCAAATGTAGCCATTTTCTGCCTAATCTATCGGCGACACCAATAACGGTACTGACCATAGTGCCGGAATCTGCGACCATATACCTCCCCGGTTCGGCAACCACTCTAATGTCTTTTGGAATGTATTTATTTAATGTTTTTTGGATTGCATTACCTATACGATCCAAGTTATCGCGCCTTACATCATCGTAACAGGCCGGAAAACCGCCGCCAATGTCCAAAAACTTCAAGCTAATGCGGTCTTTCGCCAACATATTCATCAGTTTTGCGCTATGACGTATAGCGTATTCCCAAGATTTGATATCCAACATCTGCGATCCGACATGGAAAGAGATCCCGTAGGGTTCAAGGCCAATTTTTTTCGCATATTTCATTAAATCCCTGGCCTGTTCGATTGAAACTCCGAACTTGCCTTCGCTTGCAACGGCGCTCTTGCGAACAGGAATCGATATTCTGACATATACCTTCGCACCGGGAGCAAACCGTGCCAACTTATCAGCTTCACTGGAACTATCAAAAGCGAAGTATTCCACGCCTGCCTTATGAGCGACTTTAATGTCATTTATCGGTTTAACCGGGTTACTAAATAAGATATTTTTCGGATCTGCACCGACTTTTACGGCCTTCATTAGTTCGTTCGCGGAAGATATTTCAAATTGTCCGCCACATTCTAGAATAGTTTTCATGATTTCCGGATTCGGGTTGCACTTCATGGCATAGTAAATTTCGATGCCGTCAAGATGCTTTTGGAGTTTTCCGTAGGCCTCTTTTACCTTATCTAGATCAATTTCTAAATACGGCGTTTTTGTGGGACTTTTCGGTACATTTGAGCTAATCTTAGAGTCTGTCATACGGTTTTTCAACTAATTGTTTCGGTTGGCCTTTCTAGCTGCGAAAAATAATTTGGCTAATTATAACATGATGATAATAATAAATCAAATCGGTGTTGATATACCTTGAGCCTATATTATCATTTTAATTGCGAATGTTATATTCGTGTTATAATTCAAAAAGAACTATTAGGGGAAAATATGACGAAAATAGCCATCATCGAAGACGATCCAGTAATCAGCCAAATGTACCGAATGAAATTCGAGGCGGACGGATTCGATGTGCAATTAGCAAACAATGGTAAACGCGGTGTCGCTTTGGTCGAGGCTTTTACGCCCGACATCATTCTGCTCGATTTACAAATGCCCGAAATGGACGGCGCCGAAACACTAGGAATTATTCGCAAAAACGAATGGGGCAAAAATATCCCGGTCATTATCCTGACTAACTTGGGCGAGGAAGAATCGCCCAAAGAACTGCGAACCCTTGGCATTCACAGCTACATCGTCAAAGCCAACCTGACCCCGCGCCAAGTCGTCGAACGCGTCAAAGAAGCGTTAAACATCACCGAATAAATGTATTAGTTATATTCTAAAGACACAAATTCACCTTCTTTCAAGGTGTAAATCGGCAAGTTTTCCTTGTATCTTTTTAATTCATCCAAAGCATTTTCCCAACCGATTACCGGTTCATAATCCTTGGCGCCATAATGCACGAAAGTTTTGACCGGCGCCAAACCTAAACCGTCGCCACATCTGCCAAATTGCAAGTCGTAGTTGTATTTGCTTATCATATCCGTGCCGGCCGAACTTCCGATTATCGTTTTGTTGTTAATACCGTCGCGCCAATCGTTACCGATTTCGGACAATGCGTCATTAAGCAATACGCTGTCACCGCCGACAAAATAGATGGCATCGGCTTCTTTAATTTGTCGGTTGAAAGACGTTTTTTCGGCAAGAACAAAATTGATTTTATCAATTTTGCATATTTTTCTAAAGAAATCGGAGTTTTGTTTGAAAAGTTCATTCCACTGTTCGGCAGGGCGCGCAAATAAACAGATAAGAAAATTAGTATCGGGTGAAAAATTCTGTGCAATTTCATTCCCCAATCTAGCCCCGCCATCCGGTGCTTTATAAGGATACCCACCAATCAATATGAATTTCGTCATAGCTCTATAATATCGTCACACTATAGATTGGACAAGTGCAAGATTTATAGTATAATAAGCTAGGTGGAGAACATTAACATCTATCTATGCCCAAAAATACATGAATTGGAGTGATTACAGTGATTAGTGCCAGCGACATAGTCTATGAGGAAGGTGGTAGGACAATTTTAAACAAGGTCAGTTTTTCAATTGCTGATTGCGATAAAGTTGCTATTGTCGGCCCTAATGGAGCTGGTAAGACTACTTTATTGAAAATCATGATTGGAGAATTGACACCAGACAGCGGTAAAATATTGGGGATCAAAAATTCGCAAAGTTTTAGCTACATGCCCCAGCATGTAAGTACGCTGGACCTTAACCTAGATACTTCCGTATACAATTTTCTATTGTCTTCTAGAGGGTTAGACAAGATTAACGCTTCCTTGGAGCGCCTGCTAAAATCTATGCAGAACCCGAACAACTCCGAAAATAAGATTATGGAACTATCGACCAAATATATTAATTTGCTCGATAACTTTTCAAAAGCAGGTGGTGATTCAATAGACGGTGAAATCGAAACCCTTATGAACGGCTTGGGACTTGGCGATGTAGACTTAGATCGACAGTTGTCAACATTAAGTGGCGGTCAAAAAACCAAATTGGCGTTCGGACGAGTATTATTATCAAATAAAGATATTATGATACTCGACGAGCCGACCAACCATTTGGACGAGAGTGCGTTTGAATGGGTAATTTCATATCTAAAAAGATTCAGGGGTACGTTGGTTGTTGTATCACATGACAGAAATTTTCTTGATACTGTTACCGACAGGACTTTCGATCTCAGTTATGACGGTCGACTGACCGTGTACCGCGGCAGTCTTAGTGTTTCTGAGGCTAAAAAAGCTGACTTGCAAAAACACAGATTAAAACTTTCTGCCAAGCAGGAACGAGAGGAAAAAGTTCTTAAAGAATTCATCGAAAGATGGCGCGGCAAGAAAGTAACCCAGGTACATGATCGAGAAAAGAAACTTAAGCGGTTACAAAACGAGAAAGCAAAAGTCGTAGACACATCTAAAAGAAAAGATATTGTCGTGTCTTTTCCAATCAAAAGACAACCTCATAAGAATGTACTGTCTATCAAAGGACTCAGTAAATCATTCGGCGATACGACGCTGTTTGAAAATTTGTCATTCGATGTGTATAGAGGTGAAAAAATGGCCATCGTAGGCGCTAACGGGATTGGTAAGAGTACGTTGCTCAAAATAATAACCGGTAATTTAAGTGACTACGAAGGCACAGTAACGTTAGGTGACGGAGTTGATATTGGCTATTATGCACAGGAACATGAAACTCTGCAGCAGACGTCTAGCGTATCAGATGAAATGCGTAGGGTTAATTCCGTTAGCATTAAAATGGCGAGATCAATATTAGCTCACTTTTTATTTACTGACGCCTTACTTAACACATACGTACGTGTATTAAGTTTCGGTGAAAAAAGTCGTTTAAGGCTTGCAACTTTAGTTGCAGGCGGCCATAACTTTCTAGTGTTAGATGAGCCAACCAATCACCTAGATATTCAGTCAAAGACGCAGGTCATCAAAGCTCTGAAAATGTATGAAGGTACAATTTTACTTGTTTCACACGATCAAGAACTGATCAGCGAAATAGGCATAGATAAAATATTAGTATTATCTGAACAAAAGATAATAAACTCCTAATTAAAAACCCCGAAGTAGAACTTCGGGGTATTTTTTCGCACCCTAGATTAACATTTAATCCAGTTTGAAGAACTGGCGCGAACGGCATCCTTAAGGTTGCCGAGAACTTGAGTGATAAATACTGCCTTGTTCTCTTTCATTTCCCTCACCTCCTTTTCATAAGTATTTTCCAAAAACGGAGACGATATGATCGTGAACAAACTTCTTCGATTCACAATAATAGTCGACGCCTTTCGGATTCATCTCATTTAAGATAACACGGGTTCCAGGGCATCCATTACCGCAATATGCCTTATAATCACATGATGAACACTTTTCGGGCGGGTTAGTGAAAAGATTATAGTAGCTGGGATAAGAATCACTTTGCTCAATATCACCAAGACTTATATCCTTGATATTCCCATACGGATAATCAGCCTTAAAATATTCACATGGATACAAATCACCGTTACTGTCGACCGATACCCAATTGGCACAACGCGACATTCCGTTGCAGAGTTTTGTCTCGATTCCAATAATCCAAGTCATAATCTGTTCCAATTCGCGGATATGGATATTAGGATTCCCAAGTTCAAACCATAAATCAAAAATCGTTGTTAAATAATCGCCCCACTCTTTGGATGTTACTCCGAAAACGTTGTCACCGACATCAAATACTGGCGTGAACCTGATATTCGTAAAACTATTTTCTACCAAGAAATGGAAGGCTTCTTCTGCCCCTTCAAGATTGTCCCTTGTCACAGTAGCTATAACCCACGGATCTACGCCTTCGGATCTTAATATTCCGAGACCATTCATTACTCTAGAAAAAGTTGATTTACCGGATTTGTCCTTACGATGTTTTGAATGAATAGCATCCGTGCCATCCAAACTTATTCCTACTTGGAAGTTATTCTGTTTGAATAGTCTGGCAAGCTCACTAGTTACCAACGTTGCGTTTGTTTGGATTTGATTCGTTACGGGTGCATTCCACCTCAGTTTTGAAATCACGTCCATCGCATACTGAAAGAAGCCATAACCAGCGACGGTCGGCTCCCCTCCGTGCCAACTAATAACGGGTGCCCCGGCTATGGCTGCTAAATCTTGGAGGATTTTCTCAAGTATACCGGTCTCCATTACTGAGCATTTTGGATGCTTGAAGGGCTCCGCGTAACAATAATCGCATAATATGTTACAAAACGATCCGACAGGCTTAACTTGCAGCCCAATATTGCTAAAAAAATCCGACACATTTATCACCTCTTTGTAATTTACTTCGCACCTCTGGTACGACTGGAATTAAAATAACATAATATTTAGGATATGTAAACCTTGAGTATATTGACTTATGGAACAGCTTTTAATGTGCGTGCCAGTTTCTCCGCTATTCTATATTCAAACTATATATCCTGCTGGCCTTTTTGGTCGGCTATTTTTCGGGCTGCCAGAATAACGTTATCGAATAATGCTGTCACAGTCAGCGGTCCGACGCCACCTTTTACGGGCGTGATCGTCAAATCTTGACGATGACGGATATCGTCTGACAAGTCGCCGACGATTTTGCCGTGCTCGGCAGCCGTGCCGGCATCAACGACCGTCGCACCGGACTTAATCATGTCACTAGTAACCAAACCTGGTACACCGGTAGCCGTCACGATTACGTCAGCTGATTTGATTACGCTGGCAATGTCAGGCGTCTTGCTGTCACAAACCGTCACGTCAAAACCTTCGTTCTTCCACAATTTGTAAAGCGGCGCGCCGACCAGACGGCCATTGCCGACGATTACGATTTTCTTGTAATTCAGCTCGACGTTATATCCGGCCAACAGCCAATCGATAGCCATTGCCGTTGCCGGTACGAATACCGAATTTCCACTAAGGCCGTCAACGTCTTTGTCGCCCTTGACGGCGTTAACTGCCGCGTCGGTCATAGATTGGTCAGCCAAAGGCAGTTGCACGATAATACCGTGGATATTCTCGTCGCGGTTCAGCGATTCGATTTGATTAATCAATTCCGAATCGACTGGTTTGTAGATATCAACTTCAACCAAAATATCTTCGCCGTACTGACTTTTCAGGCGCATGTAGGTTTCAATCGTCGGGTCGTCGCTGGTATGCACGATCGCCAAACGCGGAACAATTCGCCAAGATTGACGCAGTGCCCGCACTTGTTTTGCTTGCCGCTCTTTGATATAGCCAGCCAATTCCAATCCGTTCAATAATTTCATCCCGTTAGAACTCACTCCCAAGCATACTGATACCAGTAATTGCTCGTTTTAATCGCAAAAATGCTAGGCGCAAGAAATTATATTGTAGAGTTTTTACGGGATTCATTGCTACAATCTTAACAGATAGAGGCGTTACAGTAAAACATAATTGACGAAAATATTGCCAGCCGAGTTCTAAAAAATCTGTTAAAATTTTGGCGGCTGATATACAATAAGCATAACCATGAATAAAGATATAACAGATTTCGAGCGCTTTAGGCGCGCCACAAACTATTTAACGGCAGCCCAAATTTTCTTGCAAGATAATTTCCTGCTAGAAAGGCCTCTGACGGCCGACGACATCAAACCTAGGATATTGGGACACTGGGGCTCTGGACCGGGTGTTAATCTGGCATACGTCCACCTCAATAGTATTATCAAAAAATTCGGCCAAGAAATGATGTTTGTACTAGGACCTGGCCACGCCTTTCCTGCCCTGCAAGCCAATCTATTCCTAGAAGGGTCACTGGGTGAATTCTATCCCAAAGCGACCCACACCTACGAAGGTATCGAATACATCTGCCGCAATTTCAGCTGGCCGTACGGTTTTCCAAGCCACTCGAACCCAGGTACGCCGGGCGTCATTCTAGAAGGCGGCGAATTAGGTTATTCTTTGTCTAATTCTTACGGCGCAGTACTCGACAATCCGAACATGATAGTCGCCTGTTTGGTCGGCGACGGTGAGAGTGAGACCGGTCCCCTATCGGGCGCATGGAATATCAACAAACTGATTAATCCAAA
>JAXDCN010000041.1:0-2707 GCA_034677945.1 Saccharimonadales bacterium (SeqCode) | reverse complement strand
ACAAAACCGACGCCAAGATATTGATAGTCGCACTAGGTTCGCCGCGGCAAGAATATTGGATTAATGAAAATATGCACAAATTAAAAAATATCGTGATTGCGGTTGGAGAGGGCGGTACTCTGGATAGGATAGCCAATCCTTCGCAGGCGTCGCCGAAATTCATAAACGCCATCGGGCTTGAATGGTTGTGGAGACTGCTATTTAACAAGAGTAAAACCAACACGCGGAACAGACTCCAGCGGTTTTGGAATTCTGTGCCGTCATTCATCGTTCAAGTAGTCAAATGGAAGGTTAAAAATGGGCAAATCAAAGTTTAGGGTAAATATTTTTGATGCCATCGCAGTGCTAGCTATAGTTTTATTTTTTATGGTTGTTGCCTTGTCTTGGGATAACAAACCCTATCTGGGCTCAAAGAACGTTTCGGTAGAAGTGATGGTTACCGCCCGAGAAACAATCAAAGCCGTTTTGCCGAAAATGAAGTCGGCAGCAACCGTTTTTTATAGCGGCAGCAAATACCCGGTCAGACAAGTATCATATCGTACTGAAAACGACACCTACGGACAAATCAGATACCTGTATATTACTGTCGAGGGGTTAGGTGACGTTACTAGCGGCAAATCAATTTTTAACGGCCAAAGAATCTATTTAAATCAAAAAGTAGAGCTTCGCGGTGATTACCAAGTCCAGGGCTATGTGACGGACTATCATTATGAGGATTGACCGCTCCCTCGACAAATCGGTCGCTTATAAGTGCTTGGTTTGGTTGTTTATTGACGGCAAAAAGAATATTTTTAAAAAATCAAAGCTGCTCGATTGGTTAAATCGATTCAGTAGTGACAAATTGTCATTAATTTTTTTGTCGCTGTCGCTTGTCTGTTTATGGTACGAAACATTTTTTACTCAAATCGGCATAGGCTGGATTGAAAGCGCCAACCTAGGCGTAATATTTTTGGTCTTGTCCCTATTATTTTGCGACAAAAAAAGAATCGTATCCGCCAGATCATTAATGTATTTGTTGTTTTTCGTATTAGCATTGCTGGCCTCGGCGTTGTGGGCGGCTATTAACGGGCTCGAGGCGGGCATGATAATATCCGGCATTTTCATATACGTAGAGTTCGCGATCGCCTTCGTCGTAGCGTCAACCTTTAGGGAAAACAACAAGTTAATAGATACTATTTTATTAGTATCCTTGCCGCTGCTGCTAGTCGGTATATATCAAGGCCTTTGGGGCGGAGCGACTTCGAAATCGTGGGTTTCGACGCTGGAAACTCTGGTTGAAAGCCGGGCATATGGTTTTTTGGGCAGCCCGAATGTGCTTGGCAGCGTGGTCATGATAACGATGATTGCGGCGGCATTTGCGTGGCTGGATAAAAGAAAATGGTACTATTTGGGGTACTTGGCCTTGGCCGCGGCAACGATTATTCTGACGTTTTCCAGAGGTGCTTGGCTGGGTTTGGCGGCCGGAATTATTACGGCACTTTTAATCTTGAACTGGCGGTATGTATTTTTCGCTCCTTTAGGCGCGATAGCGCTTTTCGTACCAAGTATCCGGCAGCGGCTGTCAGTCGCTTTTAGCCAACAGTATTTGGTTGACGCGGCTATCGACGGGCGGGTCTGGTCGCTATACGGGGCAATAGAAATTTTCAAGACTTCGCCGCTAATCGGCACCGGTCCCGGATCATACGGCGGACAGACGGCGTTATATTACGACAGCCCGGTATATCTGAGGGGTATCCAAAACGGCTATGTCGCGCTTGCCTACACCGACAATCAGTGGCTCCAGATATTAACTCAGACCGGAATAATCGGCATATTTTTTGTCGGCTGTTTCTTTGTTAGTATTTTCGTAAACAATCTGAGACAATATATGCGTTCGCGTAAATATTTGAATCTTGGGATGCTGGCGGCAACGGTCGCAATAATAATTAACGGTATGTTCGCGAATATCTGGGAGTTCGGGGCGGTGTCGGTCCTAGCGGGCACGTATTTAGGTCTAGGAGTGAATAATGAGTCATAAAGCAAAGAAAAAAATCGCGATTATCTATAGCGGCGGACAGCATTTCGGCGGCATTGAAAGCTATCTGATGAATTTATTTGAAAATATCGACAAAGACAGTTTTGAACTGGAATTATTATCATTGGGGGAATGGCAGTTAACCGAACGGTTGAAACGCGCCGGGCACAGAATAGTTATTTTTAGTGACAAACGCATCAATCCGGGAACAATTTCCATCTTGGGGCGTTATTTAAAACAACATGATTTCGATCTGTTAGTTTCGCAAGGAACAGTTGCAAACGCCTATGCCAGGGCGGTGTCGCTGATTTATAAAATTCCGAATCTGGTGACGGTCCATTCTGACCAGGTCGGTGATTACCCGAACGTTTTTGCCCGTAATATTTATCTGCTGATTGAAAAAATGTCGCGCCTCCCGACCAAAAAATATATCGCCGTCTCTAATTACCTTAAAGAACGGTTGGTCAAAAACGGCGTGTCGGCCGATAAGGTCGAGGTCGTATATAATGGACTGGATTTTCCAAAGCCGACCAATCGGCCTCATATGCGGCTGGTTGTTGGAAGCGTTGGGCGGCTGCATCACGTAAAGGGATTTGATCTGCTAATCAAAGCATTCGCACTGACGGACAATAAAAGGCTGCGCCTGAAAATCGCCGGGTCGGGCGGTGAGTATGAAAATCTGGATAAATTAGC
>JAXDCN010000040.1:0-5965 GCA_034677945.1 Saccharimonadales bacterium (SeqCode) | reverse complement strand
TTGTCTTTACTGCTTCTGACGGAAATACTATTAATGTCTCTGCTGATTCAAGTGGATACTGCATCAGAGGATACAGCACAAAGGGTACTAAAACCACAGTTTCAGACCCGTTCGAGTTAGGCTCAAGTCCGACTGCCTGCGCTTCGCATTTGGCCTATTCGCCACCGACTTGCCCCACCGGATTTATAGTTGTGCCGGGCGATAGTACGTATGGCACAAGTGACTTTTGTGTCATGAAGTACGAAGCCAAGAATGTTAGCGGCGTTGCAACCAGTGTAGCTGCCGGCTCGCCATGGACTAATACTGATGTGGAATGGTCAGACGCAAAAGTTTACGCAGAAGACGCCTGCGAAGGTTGTCATCTAATCACCGAAGCCGAATGGATGACCATAGCCAAGAATGTCGCATCTGTTGCAAGTAACTGGACCGGTGGTGCGGTTGGTAGCGGTATGCTATATAACGGTCATAATGATAATGCCCCGATTAGTGGGGTACCATTGACTGGTTCAAGTACTGACGATAACGACGGCTATTACCTTACCGGTAATGTCGCACCATCCAGCCAGCGTCGAACTCTGAAATTAACTAATAATGAAACCATTTGGGATTTTGCAGGGAACGCTGCAGAATGGGTGGACGCCTCAATAGGTGCAGGATTGCAGCCGGGTTGGGCTGGTGAGGTTATTTTCAACCAAAAGGATTGGAACGATGCGACCATTAACTGGAATGGCCTTGCATACAATTCAAGGCCAGTGAGTACCGGCTTAACCGGAGCTGCCACTTGGGATTCTTCAAAAGGAATAGGCGAGTTGTATTCTAACCTTGGCTATGCATCTAGTCGGGTTTATATTCGCGGAGGGGCATTTGACCACGGAGATACATCTGGAGTCTTTGCACTGAAACTGCATTACGGCACGACAGGCTACTGTGTCCATTTCGGTTTCCGTGTAGCTAAATAATACAAAGATCTTTGCATTAGTGTAATTTCTTTTTTAAGCAGTTTACTGTTTGCCGCCTGCTAATCTGTTACAATATTAGCTAGGTCATGGAAAAGAAATTATACATAACTACCGCTATTCCTTATGTAAACGGCACGCCGCATATTGGCAATGCCCTAGATTATTTGTTGGCAGATATTTGGACGCGCTATCAAAAACAGAACGGTCGCGAAGTCCGTTTTCAGGTCGGTACCGACGAACACGGTAACAAAATTGCCGCCAAGGCGGCCGAAGCCGGTCTTGATCCGAAAACTTACACCGATAAGATGTATGTCAATTTCGAAGCGTTGATGAAAAAAGTCGGCGCCAGCTATACTGATTTCATTCGCACTACCGATTCTCATCACGAAAGCGCCGTTCAATATATTTGGAAAACTTTACAACCCTATATTTATAAGGACAAGTATGAAGGATGGTATTGTGTAGGCTGTGAGGCCTTTGTTTCCGACAAAGAAGCCACGGCTAATAATGCTATTTGTCCTGATCACAATCAGCCTTACCAACGACTAAGCGAAGAAAATTATTATTTCAAAACCAGCGCTTTTACTGACCAAGTAAAAGAGGCGGTTATAACCGGCAAAATGCAAATTCTGCCTGAATTTCGAAAAAACGAATTTTTGACTCTCGTAAAAAACGGATTGCAAGACGTTAGTATTTCACGACCCAAGAAAAATCTAAGTTGGGGGGTCCCAGTACCAGGCGATCCCGACCATGTCATGTATGTCTGGATAGATGCGCTGGCAAATTATCTGACGGTTTTAGGCTATCCTGACCAACCGGTTTGGCAAGAATTTTGGCCGCCAGACGTACAAGTCTTGGGCAAAGATATCATGCGCTTCCATGTCATCATTTGGCCGGCAATGTTATTAGGCCTTGGTTTGGAACTGCCGAAAAAAATGCTAGTTCACGGCCACATCAATGTTGGCGGCGTCAAAATCAGTAAAACTATCGGTAATATTATCGATCCAGTGCAGATTATCGACGAATATGGCCTTGATGCGTTTCGTTATTATTTCTCCCGTCACGTCCCAACACTTGATGACGGTGATTTCACTTGGGAAAAGTTTGAAAATGCCTATAATGGCGAATTGGCAAATGATTTAGGCAACCTAATCCAACGCGTGGCCGGCATGATTACCCGTTATCAGTCAGGCGTCATCGGCGAAGTGCCGCAAAGCGAACACGATATGAGTGCTTATCACGAATCGATGGAGGCACTGGAGTTTAACCGGGCAATCGACGAAGTTTGGTTGATGGTGCGAAGCCTGAATCAATACATTGATAACATCAAGCCCTGGGAAATCGCAAAAATGGTTGGCAAAGACCCAGAAGCCGAATCCCATTTGGCTGAAGTATTAGCTTACGCGGCCGGCGCATTAATACAAATAGGCGACCTTTTGGTGCCATTTTTGCCCGATACGGCATCAAGGATTCATCGAATTTTCGAATCCGGATCGATTGTGCCAACAGAATCCGTGCTTTTCCCCAAGATATATTTGCACACGCCTAACCCGCATGCTCCAAAGGCGTAGTTGATATGCTTGTTGACACGCATTGTCATATCCATGAAGCGGATTATCCGCTTGATATTGATTGCGTCATCAAGCGGGCACATCAGGCTAATGTAAAGAAAATGATTTGTGTCGGTACCGACGGATCAAGTTCGCGATTAGCGATAGAATTTGCGTCTAAACACGATGGTATATTTTGTTCGATAGGCGTTCATCCGCACGAATCCAAAGGCGGATGTAAAGATCTAGTCGAATTAGTTGATATACATAATCCCAAAATCGTCGCGATCGGCGAGATAGGGCTGGATTATTTTCATATGCATAGTCCGCGCGAAGATCAAATTCGTGTTCTTGAAGAACAAATACAATTGGCGTTGAAACACGATTTGCCAATTGTTTTTCATGTTCGTGATGCTTTTGACGATTTTTGGCCGGTATTTGATAATTTTAAGTCACATAATCAGCACATCCGCGCCGAGTTGCACAGTTTTACGGATAATATGAAAAACGCCGAAGAAGGTTTGAGACGAGGGTTGTTCATCGGAGTTAACGGCTATAGTACGTTCGTAAAAGACGAGGCCCAAGTATCAATGTTCAAGAATTTGCCGCTGGATAAATTATTGCTTGAAACCGATGCTCCGTATTTGACGCCCGCGCCTTTTCGCGGCAAAGTCAACGAACCAGCCTATGTAAAAGAAATAGCCGAATATCACGCCAATATCCGCGACATTACTTTTGATGAAGTGGCAACGACGACGACCGCGAATACCAAATTGCTTTTCGGGATATGATACAAAAAATCCAGATTGCAGCTATAATTAAAGATAGAAATGAATAAAGAAACGATATATCTTGACCATGCCGCGGCAACGCCCATGGATAAACGCGTTTTGGCAACAATGCAGCCGTATTTTAGTGATGAATTTTATAACCCCTCCAGTCCGTACGCGCCGGCAGTCAAGGTCAGGCGTGATTATGAAGATGCGAAGCATTCGTTAGCCAAATCAATTGGCGCCCAAGCAGGCGAAATAATTATTACCGCGGGGGCGACAGAATCAATTAACTTGGCATTTAGCGGAGTAAATGGTCATGTGGCTGTGTCAGATATCGAACATCATGCGGTGCTGGCCTGCACGAAAACTCGCGACCATACGTTGATAAATGCGGATAAGCGCGGTTTTGTATCCAGCGAAGCCGTAAAGGACGCGATCCGCCCCGATACGCAACTTATCAGTGTAGCACTGGCTAACAATGAACTTGGCACGATCCAACCGATACGCGAAATCGCCGAAGTTATTAAAAAGGAACGTGAAGCGCGCTTGGAAAAAGATGACAAAACGCCGATATATTTCCACTGCGATGCGTCACAAGGCGCCGGCCAACTGGATGTGAACGTGGCGCGTTTAGGTGTCGATATGTTGACATTGAATGCCGGCAAGATATATGGTCCGAAACAAGTCGGTCTGTTATGGGTGTCTAGTCATGTTCGTTTAAAACCACAGATACTGGGAGGCGGGCAAGAGTTAGGTTATCGCAGCGGTACCGAAAACGTTGCCGGAACGATTGGCTTTGCAAAGGCGCTTGAATTAGCGATTGAACACCGCAAATTTGAATCCATGCGCCTAGCCGAACTTAGGGATAAACTGCAGAGCAAAATTACACAAGCTTTTCCAAATGCGGTAATTTCCGGTCACCAGAAACATCGTTTGTCAGGACATCTGCATGTGTCATTTCCAAATTTGGACGGTGAACGGCTGGTATTTTTGTTGGAAAATAAGGGTATTTTGATATCGACCGGCAGCGCCTGTGCAGCTAGCAAGGGTACGCGTTCGCATGTTTTGACTGCGATTGGTTTGCCGCCTGAAATATGTGACGGCAGCATCAGGATAACTTTGGGCCATTTGTCGACGCCTGAAAATACCGAACGCGCCGGCGAAATTATTATTGAAGAAATAAGACGCGAATATGAACGGGTCTCAAAATGATTAGACACCTGATTGCGCTAGCTGTTTTTGTAGTATTGACAATATTCGGGCTGAGCGCTTACTTGCAGCCCGACGACTTGAAGGATTGTGATAAAACGCCAAGCGTCAACAGCAGTTGCGGTGTCGTGGACGCAATTGTTGCTATAAGCGGCGGTGATACTGACGCAAGGGCCGATGAGGCGATTACCCTATACAAAAACGGTTGGTCAACCAAACTGGTATTTTCTGGTGCCGCCGAAGATAAATCAGGGCCCAGCAACGCGGCTGTCATGAAAATCCGGGCAATCAATGCCGGAGTTCCCGAAACGGCAATATTTTTAGACGATAATTCCGAATCGACGAAGCAAAATGCCGAAAACACCCAAGCGATATTTGCCGAACATAATATTAAAACCATAATTTTAGTTACTTCCGGATATCACCAACGCCGTGCCAACCTTGAGTTTAATAAATACACCCAAGGTGTCACTATCTTGAATCACCCGACATCGACCGATAAGGACTGGTCGTTTTGGTGGTGGGCGTCGATGCGCGGCTGGTGGCTGGCCGGGTCGGAAATTGCAAAAATTATCGCCTTTTATGTGGTCGGAGTTTGACGATGGAAGCTAAACCAAAAGTATATGCGGGAATGAGCGGCGGAGTCGACTCCAGTTTGGCGGCGGCGTTATTAGTCGAACAGAATTACGATGTGACCGGCGTTTATATGAAAAATTGGACGGCGGATTTACCCGGCGTGAAGTGTCCTTGGGCTGATGATTTGGCAGATGCCAAACGTGTAGCCGTAAAACTTGGCATCGATTTCAAAGTTTTTGATTTCGAAAACGACTACAAGCACAAAGTCGTCGATTATATGATTTCGGAATACAAAAACGGTCGGACGCCGAACCCCGATATCATGTGTAACCAGGAAGTAAAGTTCAAATTATTTTTAGATGCGGCGTTAGAGGACGGCGCCGATATGATAGCGACCGGACACTATGCCAGGGTGCGCCAGCGACTATTACTACAGGCGGTTGATAAAAATAAAGACCAAACGTATTTTCTATACCGCGTGACCGGTGAGGCGCTTGAAAAAACATTGTTTCCGATTGGCGAATACACTAAACCCGAAGTGCGCAAAATGGCAGCCGAACGAGGCTTGGTAACGGCGTCGAAAAAAGATTCCCAAGGAATTTGCTTTGTCGGCCAAGTCGGCATCAGGGATTTTTTGACCCAGTATGTCGATCCGAAACCGGGCGACATCATCGATAAGCAGTCGGGCAAAGTTTTGGGCCGTCATGACGGCGCGATTTATTATACGCTAGGCCAGCGTCATGGTCTGGATGTCGGCGGAGGACTGCCTTTTTATGTGATTGATAAGGACATGGATAAAAATGAAGTTTATGTTACGACCGATTTGAACGATGACGCGCTTTGGAAAAATGAAATCACACTGACTGACATCCATTGGATCAATCAAGCGCCTGTAAGC
>JAXDCN010000039.1:0-14299 GCA_034677945.1 Saccharimonadales bacterium (SeqCode) | reverse complement strand
GCGCCTTCGTTGTTGGTAGCCGAGTGGTTGCCAGTATGAAACGACAGAGTCTTGACGATGATTTTCGCTCTAATCTGCACAAGGGCGGTTCGGGAACGGCCATCAAATTGACCGAGGAAGAAAAGAAAGTTGCCGTCAAAGCAGCCAAGGCGATGGGATTGAATATCGCCGGTGTCGATTTGATGCGTTCAAACCGCGGACCATTGGTTTTGGAAGTAAATGCCAGCCCCGGGTTCGGCATTGAAAAGGTTACCGGCCGCAACGTCGCCGGCGCGATTATCGAATACGTCGAACAAAACGCCAAACAGCGCCATCGAAAAGACAAAGTCGGCGCCTAAGCCCAGTCTAACTGTTATAATATGCTTATGATATTTCGTAGGTCTTTTTTCTATGAACGGGGCTAGGCGCAGTGATCTGAGCGTTGGCCCGATAGTCGCTATCGTCGTAATATTCATCATCACTTTATTCGTGACGGTCGTTCTACCTGGCGTAATGAGGCCGTCAGATGTAGATTTACAGCTTGGCAGCGGTTTATTTCATGCCAAGATTGCTACTAATAACGACGATAGGGCCAAGGGTTTATCGGGTGTGACAGAACTTGAATCGAATCAAGGGTTGCTGATGGCTTTTCCTAGCGAGTCCAAGTGGGGAATATGGATGAAGGATATGAAGGTACCGATAGATATCGTTTGGCTTGATAAGGATAAGAAAGTGATTTATATCGTCAAAGGCGCCTCGCCCGAAAGTTCTACGTCGAAAATATTCTCGCCGAGAACACCTGCCAAATACGTGGTTGAATTGCCGGCAGGAACGGTCGAAGCTTCGTCGATAAAGTTAAATAACTATGCGATTTTTCAAATCGATGAAAGCAGCGTAAATTAATCATGGAAGTAATAATCATCTGTGTAATCATTGCAGCGGTGTTATTCGTACCTGCTTTTATTACCAAAAGGCGGTTCGGCCTACTGGGGCTGGCGCTTGCTGCCGGTTCGATATTAAGTGGCATATGGGCGTATAATGCGGGGCTGGTAGCCAGTTTGTTCGGTATCCCGTCGAATCCTATCACTTCGGCTGCCATATTATCGATAATTATTCTGTTGCCGGCGGGTATTTTGCTGTTTCACGGTTATACCTATAAAACGGTTGTCGGTCGTGTTGTCGGCGCGAGTCTTTTTACGCTGTTGGCGCTGGCATTCATTGTGGAACCGCTTGGCCGTGCGTTGGTCCTGCAGGGCAACTCATTGACGGTATATGATTGGTTGCAAGCTAATCGGGATATGATAATAGGCTTCGGATTGACAATTGCCGTTATCGATCTGTTCTTTACCAAGCCCGCCTCGCTCGCCGATAAAAAGCGTTCACGTTGACAAATTACCTCTATAGTGGTACATTTTTTAGGTGTGAGGCCGTAGCTCAGTTGGTTAGAGCACCTGCCTTTTAAGCAGGGTGTCGTGAGTTCAAGTCTCACCGGCCTCACCAAATAAAGATATCCATCCACAGCGATGGATATATTTATTTGCTAAAGATTTTTTGGGTTGAGACATGTTTAAAATTAATCTAAGCATTATATAAGCTTTTGTTATACTTGTGGTAATGAACTGGTGGTTGCTTAAACGACAAATCCATCCGTCGTGGTTGATTGCCGTAGGTTGCGGCGGAGTATATGTCGGTGTCTTTCTGGCGCAATATTATCAGCTGCCTGAGAATATATCGACAAACGCTCTTGTTGTTGCGTTAATAATTGCCGTTGCGGTTTTTTGGCGTAAGTCTGTTTATCTGGTTCCTCCGTTGATTATTGCTGGCATGTTGCTAGGTTTGTGGCGTGGTTCGATAAGCCAATTCGAGCTTGAAAAGTTCAGGCCTTCGTATGGAAAAATGGTTTTAATCCAAGGCGTAGTTAAAGATGATGTCGATATCGATTCATCGGGGCTGATGGTTATCAGGCTGAGCAAGTTAATTATCGATGGTAATTCGATGCCCGGTGCGCTGTGGGTGACGGCCTCGGGGGAAAATATTAAAAGAGGGGACGAACTTGTTTTAAGCGGTAAACTGAAAGAAGGATTCGGAACTTTTTCGGGCGTGATTTATCGAGCCGATTTGATAAAAGTAATCCATCCCAGCCCTGGGGATATCGCCCGGATGATTCGCGATTGGTTCGCGGACGCAGTGCGCAAAGTCGTACCAGAGCCGGAATCGAGTTTGGGTATCGGCTATCTGGTCGGGCAGCGGCGGGCGTTGCCGGCAGATTTGGTGTCCGCCCTGCAAACGGCCGGTCTGACCCATATCGTGGTTGCGAGCGGCTATAACTTGACGATACTAGTCCGTTTAGCCAGACGCCTGTTCGAAAAAATCTCAAAATATTTATCTGCTTTATCGGCCAGCGCCATGATTGTCGCTTTTATCGCAATAACCGGTGCAAGTCCCAGCATGGCGAGGGCAGGCCTGGTTGCCGGGCTGAGTTTGGCGGCATGGTACTATGGGCGCAGATTTCATCCGATCGTTTTGCTGTTTATCGCAATCGCAGTGACATTGCTGATTAACCCCAGTTATGCTTGGGGGGATTTAGGATGGCAGCTGTCGTTCACTGCTTTTGCCGGCGTTATGATTATCGCCCCTTTGATGCAGCGATATTTATTCGGCGACTCAAAACCGGGTATGATACGTCAAATATTGGGCGAGACGGTGTCGGCTCAAATGGCAACTGCCCCGATTCTTATCGCTTCGTTCGGGCAGATATCAAACGTCGCCCTGGTTACGAATTTGCTGGTTTTGCCTTTAGTACCATTTGCAATGTTATTTACATTTGCGGCCGGAATCGGTAGCCTGATTTTGCCTGCTGTTGCGTGGCTGACGGCAATGCCTGCAGCCTGGTTATTGCGCTATATGGTTTTTGTCGCCGAATATTTTGCCGGCTTGCCTTGGGCGGTGAGTGCGGTTCGTTTTTCTACTTTGAATGTTTTGGTATGCTACGCGGCTATCGTTGCTATTTGTATATACATGTGGCGGGTGACCAAATTCAATTTGCGCCAAACCAATCTGGTTGAATAGAGTTGTATACGAAACCGTTTTATTATCACATCTGTTATAATAAGAAAAATACCGTATTTTATTAACGTGGAGAATCGTTATGTCAGGACATAGTAAATGGTCAACTATTAAACGCGAAAAAGGCGCCAAAGACGCCAAGCGCGGCGCCGTGTTCACGAAAATCGGCAACCAAATTGCCATCGCCGCCCGGGGCGGTACCGATCCGAATATGAATTCTGCTTTGGCCATGGCTATCGAAAAAGCCAAAGAGGCTAACATGCCAGCCGCAAATATCCAGCGGGCGATCGACCGCGTAGCCGATAAAAGCGCGGCGGTTTTAGAGGAGATTACTTACGAAGGCATGGGGCCGGGCGGTGTAGGCATAATTATCGAAACGGCGACCGATAATAAAAACCGGACTTTCCCGGAAGTCAAAAACGCGCTGGCTAAAAACGGCGGACGGATTGCCGACGCCGGCAGTGTGATGTTTCAGTTTACGCGAAAGGGTGTTATTAGGGTGACGGAAACGGGCGAAGACGCTCTTTTAAGCGTGCTTGATGCCGGTGCCGAAGATGCTGTCGAAGAGGACGGCGAACTGGTCGTCTATACTGATCAAAAAGACTTAGCGAAGGTTCGGACGAGCATTATTAACGCAGATTTGACGGTCGTCGGGGCTGAGCTGCAGTACGTTCCTAATATGATGGTAGAGATAAGCGACCCGGAGACTGCTCAGAAAGTAATCAAGTTGCTTGATGCGTTGGATGATTTGGACGATGTAGTGAATGTTCATAGCAACGCCGATATTACTGCCGATCTGCCGGAATAAAATAAAAACTTGTAATTAGCTTAAAGCTGGCATATCATGTAGCTATGCATAAGCTTTATATTGCATTGTTTTTGAGCATTTTTTCAGTTTTAATATTTAACGCCAGGCTGTCGGTTGCCGTCAGCTCGAACGTAGTGATAAGCCAAGTCAAAGTTGGCAACTCTGCAACCAGCCGTTTAGTTGAGATATATAACAATTCGGATACACCGACCGATATAACGGATTGGTGTCTTTTTTATAGCAGCCCCAGTAATACGTCGCCATATACCAACTTAGGTTGTTTTGAAACTGCTAGCCCCGCCGTGCATGTATTTATTGACGCGCGTTCATATGCTTTGTTCGCGTCAACTCAGACAGGCCTAACGGCCGATATGGTTCTTACATCGGGGTTGGGTTCGGGTACCAGCGGTCATGTTTATCTGATGGACGGCGCTGGTAACGAAGTTGACAGAATCGGTTGGGGTTTGGCGGTTAACGCCGAGGGTAATCAACCGATCGTGCTTGATTCGACGAAGGTGATAGAACGCAAATCGGACATTATCACTGGGTTTTTGGTCGACACCGACAGCAACAAGGACGATTTTATGACTTCAGTGTTGCGTACGTCATATCAATACGGCGCGTTGTTTGAAAAAACGGATTTGTGCATTAATCTTGGCGGCATCCAGGAAATTATTCCAGATGGTTATGAAGTTGATGCGAGCGGCAATTGCGCTCTTCCGCCGGTAGACCTGTGTTTTAATCTGGATGGCATGCAAGCGGTCGTCCCCGGCGGATATTTGCTTGATACTGATGGTAGTTGTCAGGTTGATATGTGCCAGAATATTGACGGTTTACAACTGGCTTTGCCTGCCGGTATGGAACTTGATCTTAGCGGCGCGTGCGTAGCTCATGATACATGTTTGAATTTGCCGGACATTCAAGCCGAGATTCCGGTCGGTTATATATTGGGAAGTGATAATAATTGCATGCTTGATTTAATGCCGATTAAAATAACCGAACTGCTGCCAAATCCGGCCGGCAGCGATGACGGCAACGAATTCATAGAGTTTTTTAATCCGAACGATGTTGACGTTGATTTAGCAAATTACATTTTTTACGTCGGCGCTGACGGTACGAAATTTTTTAGCTTCCCGATCGGTTCACTCATCGGTCCAAAGCAATATCTGGCATTTTCGAATGACGATATTAAATACACGCTGGTTAATACTGCCGGCAGCGTGCGCCTGACTAGCGTTGACGGCAGTTTAATTGACGAGACGGCGGGTTATGAAAATGCCAAAGACGGCATGGCCTGGGCTCTGATAGACGGTATTTGGCTATACACCAATCGGCCGACTCCCGGCAGCGACAACCTGGTCTCGTTGACTACTGAAGATATTACATTAACGCAAACGTCAGCTGTACTAGAGCCTTGTGCCGCCAACCAATACCGTAATCCGGAAACCAATCGCTGCAAGCTATTGCCAACGGCTAGTGTGCTGACGCCGTGCAAAGACGGTCAATACAGAAGCGAAGAGACGAACCGTTGCCGTAATATCGTATCGGACGTTGCCGTGCTTGCTCAATGTCCCGAAGGACAGGAACGCAACCCGGCAACCAATCGCTGTCGTTCGACGGCATCGGTTTTGGGTACAAGCACGCTGACGCCCTGTAAAGCTGGTCAAGAACGCAATCCAGCTACCAACCGATGCCGGAATATTGCTTCGTCCACTATTGCCAAGGCCGATTATGCGCCCGAACAGACAAAGCAATTGTCAAGTGACAGCGTTTTATGGTGGTCGCTTGCCGTGGTAGGAATAGTTGCAGTTGGTTACGGCATATGGGAGTGGCGCCAAGAAATTAGGCGTCTATGGCAAAAAATCGGTACGGCTATCCGCTCAAAGAAATAATTGGGTTCATAAGTCGGTTATACTAGTGGTATGAGAATTATCGGTATTGATCCTGGTACGGGGATTTTAGGTTTTGGCGTTATTGAAATAATAAACGGCAAAATGAGAATGATTGATGCCGGCGTCATAACGACACCGCCCCACACGCCGCTGAATATCCGGCTGGAAGATATTTTCGACAGTCTGATGACGATAATCGATGAAACGAAACCCGAAGTCATGTCAATCGAAAAACTTTTCTTTGCTCAAAATACAACGACTGCCATGAGTGTGTCACAGGCTCGCGGCGTAGCTATGCTAGTTGGACATAAACGCGGTCTGAAAATCGCCGAATACACACCTTTACAGATTAAAAATGCGGTTACGGGCTATGGTAAGGCTGATAAAAAACAAGTCCAGGAAATGGTCCGTATCCAATTGGGCCTAGCGAAAGTTCCAAAACCGGACGATTGTGCCGACGCTTTGGCGGCTGCGATTACCCATTCACTGATGTCTCGCGTATAATATAGACATATGATTGCTCATGTTTTTGGGAAAGCTGTCGAAAAAGTCGGATCGTCGATAATAGTCGATGTGCATGGCGTCGGCTATGAGGTGAATGTACCGGCCGGTGATTTCGAAGCGACCGAACTGGAATCGGACGTAAAATTCTATACTTACCATCATATCCGCGAACAAAGCCAAGAACTTTTCGGTTTCTCCAGCTTGGTTGCCAAGAAATTATTCGAAATGTTGATTACCGTTCAAGGCGTCGGCCCCAAGGCAGCCTTGGCAATTTTATCGTTAGGCAACAGTGAAAAAATTCGCAACGCAATCGCCAGCAGTGACACGGCATTTATCGCCACGGCCAGCGGCGTCGGCAAAAGAACGGCCGAACGGGTCGTCGTGGATTTATCGGACAAAGTCGGCCACGGGATTGCCACGGACATCAATATTATTGGGCTGTCTGATATTATTCCTGGCGGCGACGAAGCGCTCGAGGCCTTGATGGCGCTAGGTTTTAACTTGAATGACGCGACCAAGGCCCTGGAGGGGATATCGACTGAACTATCCACGTCCGAGCGTGTCACCCAAGCTCTGCGGGGGAATAAGTAATGGCTATCGAACGGATAACTGATGCCTATGTCCACGAGGACGATTCGGACGAAAGACAAATCGAAGTAACGCTTCGACCGAAATCATTCGTTGAATACATCGGCCAGGATCGTTTGAAGAACAATCTGAAGCTGGCGATTCAGGCCGCCAAGAAACGCGGTGAGCCGATTGATCACGTATTGCTATACGGGCCGCCGGGATTAGGCAAGACAACCATGGCTACGGTCATTGCCAACGAAATGGGTACGAATATTCGGATTACGGCCGGTTCGGCAATCGAACGGGCAGGTGATTTGGCTAGTATTCTGACAAACTTGGCCGACGGCGACGTATTGTTTATCGATGAAATCCATCGTTTAGGGCGAGCTGTCGAAGAAGTGCTGTATAGCGCGATGGAAGATTTCAAATTGGATATCATGATTGGCAAAGGACCGGCTGCCCGCAGCGTTAGACTGGATTTGCCAAAATTTACCGTAATCGGTGCAACCACCAGAACGGGGGCGTTGGCGGCGCCGCTGCGCGATCGCTTCGGACTGATACATAGACTTGATTTTTATACGTCCGGTGAAATCGCACGAATTATTGAACGTGCCTCCAAAATTTTGGATAGCAAAATCGATTCCCAAGCCGCTGAGATGTTATCTACGCGCGCCCGTCTGACGCCGCGGATTGCCAACCGGCTGTTAAAGCGAGTCCGCGATTATGCGGATGTAAACGGCGACGGCATAATCGACGTGCCAACGACGACGGCCGCATTGGAACTTTTGGAAATTGACGAGCTTGGATTAGATCCTGGTGATCGGAATTTGCTAGTCAGTATCATCGATAATTACGGGGGTAATCCGGTCGGTCTAAATACGATAGCGGCTTTGACTGGCGACGAGACTACTACTATCGAAGATTTTTATGAACCATATTTGTTACAAATCGGCTTTATCGAACGAACGCCGCGCGGACGACGCGTAACGACCAGGGCTTTCAAGCACGTTGGCAAGACGCCAGGCGCCAATCAAAGCCAGCAAATACTGGTATAATTAGCCTATGGAATCGGACCAACAGCCACAGCCGGATTATGACCATCCTGTTGCCTATGATGCCGATGGCAAACCGCTGTATTCTCATCCTCCTGAGTATGACAAAGTGAACATTAAGACCGATGATACGCCATACGAACAACCGACCCCGTCTAGTAAAGTTACAGACGCGAACGAGATTAGAAGAAGACACAAGCAATCGAGAATGCAATACCCCACTGTCAGTATTGGCAGTGACGAGTACATCGTTGCTGTCGTGTACCGTCATCCGATTGGTATGTTCGGACCTTTGTCGATAGGCGTTTTTCTGATTACTATGGCGCTTGTCTTGCTGTTTAATTATGATTTGGTCGCAAATTCATTGCGGCTGACCGGCGTAATGGCTAGCCCGGTTGTGATATTAGTTCCGGTCCTGCTGTTTATCGGAGCAGTAACTATCGGTATGTATGTTATCTATCATGTTTACATGAACAACATACTGTATTTGACGAATAATAATATCGTCCAGCAAATTAAAACAGCTCTTTTTTCAGAGCGAGAACAGATAGTCGGTCTGGCTAACATCGAAGATGTCAGCTACAGTCAGAACGGAATTATCCAACAGATATTCGATTACGGTTCAATCCAGCTGACAATCGAAGGTTACGGAGCGGTCTATAAGTTCGAAAATGCCGCTAATCCCAGAAAATACATGGTCATATTCGACGAGACGATCGAAAATTTCCAAAACCATTCTCCGCACAGAAAATAAGTCTAATCGTTCTTGCTGTATTTTACGTACTCGCCCTCGTTTTCGAGGACAGCTTTGAGAGCGTACCCAGTACATTTGTTGTCATCGCAATTTGTCGGCGAATATGTATAGACGCTGCCGGCAGTGTTGATTAATTTCCCATTTGGATCGGTGAATAATGCCGGATCGACAGCACGCAAGACGTCGCTGTTGATGGTCTGCGGGTAGTATTTATTAGCGGGAAAATAAACTTCTTCCAAACTGTAATACATAGCGTTGATAGCGGTTTTTTCGGTATTGTCACGAGCAACGACCTCTAGATTGTGTTTTTGCGTAAAGAAAAAAATGCTTGCCAGCCCGAATATGACGGCAACAAATATCAACTCAATTACGGTGAACCCGGCGTTTCGTTTTGTCATTATAGCTACATTATAGCAAATTATGGGTTATCAAAGTATAATTAATAGATACATAGGAGAGGTATTTTATGACGGCAAAAAAGATTGAAAAGGCAGAGCTTAGCGAAAAGCCCACGGCAATTGAGGGAAAACTAAAAGCACTTGGGCTAGCCCAGGAACAGATTAACAAGCAGTTCGGCGACGGGGCAATCCGCCGTTTAGGTGACACTACGACGGTCAAGGTCGAACTTTTCAGCAGCGGTTCTTTGTCGCTGGATTTGGCGCTTGGCGGGGGCTTTCCTAAAGGGCGCATCATTGAAATCTACGGACCGGAATCGTCGGGTAAAACGACACTGGCTTTGCATGCGATTGCCGAGATGCAGAAAAACGGCGGTACGGCTGCCTTTATTGACGCCGAGCACGCGCTTGATCCGGCCTACGCGCGCAAACTTGGTGTCGACACCGATAATCTGCTTGTTTCGCAACCTGATAATGGCGAACAAGCCTTGGAAATTTGTGAGACACTCGTCAGGTCTAATGCCGTCGATGTCGTCGTGGTCGACTCGGTCGCAGCATTAGTGCCGCAGGCTGAAATCGATGGCGAAATGGGCGACAGTCACATGGGGCTTCAGGCTCGCTTGATGAGCCAAGCCTTACGCAAATTGACCGGTATTATCAACAAAAGTAAAACGACAGTCATATTTATTAACCAGATCCGCATGAAGATAGGCGTCATGTTCGGCAATCCGGAAACGACTACCGGCGGCAACGCATTGAAATTCTATGCCTCAATCCGGCTTGATATCAGACGAACCGGCCAAATTAAATCCGGCGAGGAAATTATTGGCAGCCGCACGAAGGTGAAAGTCGTCAAGAACAAAATCGCTCCGCCGTTTAGGGTGGCTGAATTTGATATCATGTACAACGAAGGCATCAGTAAAACCGGTGACGTTTTGGACCTAGCTGTTTTGCACGGTATCGTCGGTAAATCCGGCGCTTGGTTTGACTACGGTGATAACAAAATCGGCCAAGGACGAGAAGCCAGTAAAGAGTATTTGAAACAGAATCCGAAAATTATGGCTGAAATCGATGCCAAGGTCCGCGCGAAAGTAGCCGAAGAGATACAGTAGAATATGAGGCGAGCTATCATCGTACATGGGATGATGTCTAAGGAAAAGTACTATGACGTCAGCAGGGAAGACAGTTCAAGCAACTCTAATTGGTTACCCTGGCTGCAGCATCAGTTGATAACGCACGATATACTGGCTCAAACGCCAGAAATGCCGTATCCCTTTGCACCAGATTTTGATGCCTGGAAAACTGAGTTTGAAAGATTCTCTCCGGACGAGGAGACGTTGTTGGTCGGGCATAGTCTGGGCGGCGGTTTTTTGATTCGATGGTTAAATGACAACCCTGATAAAACTGTCGGCAAGGTCGTGTTGGTTGCCCCTTGGCTTGACGTTGAAAAAGAATATTCGCCGTTGTTTGATTTCTCACTGCGGCCCGATATTGCCAGCCAAAGCAAAAAAGGTATAGATGTTTTGTATTCCACTAACGACAAGACGGTCATTCAGTCGTCTTTGGAATACTTGCGCCAAAAAACTGAAAATCTGCGTTATCACGAGTTTGTTGATTATGGCCATTTTAGGTTGAAGGAAATGAAGACACGGGAATTCCCCGAACTGCTGAAGATTTGTCTGGATAACTGACATGAAAATTACAGATATCTCAGTCCAGGCGAAGGATAATAATCGCGTCAACGTCTTTGTCGATGGCAAATATGACTTCAGTCTGAGTATCAGCCAACTGGCTGATTTGGGCGTCAAGGCCGGCCAAGAATATAACGCCGATGAGATAGCCGCCTTCAAAAAGGAAAGTGACTTCGGCAAAGTTTATGGAAGAGCATTGGATTATTGCTTGATGCGGCCGCGCAGCGTCAGGGAAGTGAGTGATTATCTGTACAGAAAAACCAGACCGGTTCGAGACAGTAAGGGCGGTATGAAGCCTGGATTGTCAATCGAGTTAAAGGACCGGGTGCTTGAAAAGCTGACTCAAAAAGAATATGTCGATGATGAAAAATTTACACGCTATTGGGTAGAAAATCGTTCGTTAAAAAAGGGGACTAGTCTAAGAAAATTAAAAACGGAGCTGTTGTTAAAAGGCGTTGAGAGTGAAATCATAGAACGGGTCATCAATGAAAGCGGACGAAACGACATCGAAGAACTAAATAAAGTCATCGCTAAAAAACATGCCAGCTATCCGGACAAAAATAAGTTAATCAGGTATCTTGCAAGTTTGGGTTTCAGATACGATGACATCAAAAACGTACTTGATTAACCGATCGCTCCGGTTTGATATGTAACTGTTTATTTAGTTTGCCTGTTGTCAGTTTGCGGCGCAGGTGTTCTGAAGGGGTTAACGTACGATAATTTATCAGGTTTGATAATAGGTTCTAGTTTTTTGGCGGTTGTACGAACGATGATGCTATGGTTGTTTATCTCGATAATTTGCGAACGATGGATCATCAATCCGCTCTCGGAAATACTTTTGAATATTCCGTGATTGACATTTAAATGTTGGATAACGAAACTGTCCGAATCAAGGCTGTAGTCATCAATCCTGCCTAATTTGTGGCCAGCCTCGTCAGCCACCTTTAGACCGATGAGTTTGAAATTAAGTTCGTAAATTTTTTGAAGTGCGATAATGTCTTTGACGCCGACAAACTCGTCGCTGCTGTCGACTATCATACCGGCTTCCCCCAACTCTCTGACATCGGCAATGCGAATGAATGAAGGTCTTTCTGACAGTAATGGGCCGTTTATCTCATAAGCCATGACCCTAAGATTACTGGGATCAATCACGGGGGCTTTTGTCGAAGCCAGTTTCGTACCGGTTTGAAGTCCTACTATAGGTATGCCAATTAATTTTGAACCCATCAGTAACATAATATTAGTATAAGCGTTTTATGGGTTATCGCCAACTATTCTGAAAACGGGTTTATTCTACCGGAAGGTAAGTTCGCGCTACTGGGACCAGCTGAGCTCATCGTCATCTGGTTAAGACGATTAATGATTGCTTGGTTGGAAGGCGCCGAAGAGTCGTCGTTGTTTGCACTGGGTGGATTAAGAATCATACTTAAAGACCAGACAGCGTAAATTAAAACGGCCGCATTCATTACGATAAATAAAGTAACATTGAATTTCCTGAAAGATCTGGCGATGGATTTTATCGGATGAAATGAGAGTTTACTGCTCATAATTTACCTTACGTACTCTTCTATCGTTAACGGTTCTACTGTAACCGAATCCTTTGAGGTCTGGATGCGGCTAATGTTAAGTTTCGTAAGTTTCATAACCGGCAAGTTATTCTCGATTGCTTTAACGAACTTTATGAGGTTTGTAAATTTAACCGGGTTCGCAAGAGTTATCTTGGCGTATTTGACAGTCAAACCTTCAATCGGTACGACCGTTGCCGATCCTGTGCCCGACACTGCAAAGTCGATATTTTCAATCGTTACGCCAGCGCTCGCTGCATATTTGCTTAGATCTTTGGGGATTTGACTTTGATAAGTTTGGTTCAAAGCTACGGCGTAGTTTGCTTTGTTGATTGCCGCGCTGTTCGAGTTTGTCTCTGATGCGGGAGATATATTGTGTACCTCAGTCGCCAACTTGTTGATAAAATCTTGGCCGTAGTATAGGACGGCTGCCGATATACCGATGAGCAAAAATACGGCTACGAACATGATCGCGCGTAAAGAAGTTGCTTTTATTCCGGAATTTTTCATAGCGCTAACCCCTTTTGGTTATTTATGGTGACGTTGACGCTTATGGCGATAGGGTATCCGGAAGGTGCGCTTGAGCCGCCGACTATCGTAGGTTGGACGGTTACTTCCGAAAATAGAGGCGACGCCTGAACAGCCTGCTTTAGAAGATTGGCATTTTCAGTTGAACTTGCATAAAACTGGAGTGTCATGGCCGTTCCAAGCGTGTCTTCGCTTAAGGGTAGTTTATCTAGCACTACCCCCGATGGGATGATATTCGCTATGCCTAATATGATGTTGCTGTAAAGCGTTTGTTGACTGAGAATGCTGCCGGCGGTTGGCAAGGCGTTTGCCTGTATATTGACCGAAGCCTGCTGAGTTGTTTTGGATTGCTTGATTGCGACGTCCTTTTGATTTAACAGGAAAAGATAGGTCGCCACAAAAGCTAGCACTAAAAATCCAGCTGCAAAACTCGTGATAATCAAGAAATTCGCCAACATGACATTGGTGCGAGCGGCCCGAAGCTGTTTTTTAGTGTCGTCTGGCAGCAGGTTTATCATTCCCAGATACCTCCCGGACTTATGCTGGCCAGTCCGGCCACGGTAATATATCTAGAGCGGAACTGCCTGGCCGGTTCAGGTAATTTGCCGAAATCAAGCTTTTGCCACGGGCTGGCAACGCGGGCCGGCATTATCAATTCATTCGTAAAGTATTCGCCTATACCGGGCATATTGCTGCCGCTGCCGACAATTAATAATTGCTCTAATTTTCTTTCGTCGCTGATACGTTCATTATAATAGCGCATTACTTTACGTGTCTCGGTGATTATCTGTTTGAGGCTCGGTTCTATCGCGCTTTTGACTTTTTCTTGGCGAGGTCCGGCGCTGAGACCGTTTAGCACCTTTAATTGGTGAGCATTTTCCAGTGTAACGTCTAGTTTTCTGGCAATGTCGAGGGTGAAGGTATTCCCGCCGACGGTCACGCCGCTTGTTACGCGAATCGTAGAATTATCCAAAATCGCTATGTCGGTGCTGGCGGGACCGATGTCAACGATGACGCTGGGCAGGCTACCGTCTTCGGTACTTGTAAGCAGACGGGCGACGGAATTCATGCCCGGTTCGACCAGACTGACGATTAGCCCGGCACTTTCAGCGGCGGCAACGCATCTGTCGACCAGATTGCGGGCAACTGCGCTCATAAGTACAGTGATTTCTTTCTTGTTTCGTTCGATTACCTTGTAGTCGATGTACAGCGTCGACGCCGGAATCGGTATATATTGATCGACTTCGAGTTCGACAGCGTCCTTTAGGGATTTTTCGATGTTTACCGGTAAGGTGAAAGTTCTGGAATAGCTACGGGCCGTAGGTATGCTGAGTACCGCGTGGTTACTGGGAAGAATGCCGATCAGTTTTTCTTTGACGAGAGTCTGAACGCTTTCGGCTAAGTATTTACTGTCACTTTCAAGAGATTCTTTGACTTTGATGGGTTCCAAATCGAGTGAACCATAGCCAAGCACGAGCCGCCTTCTACTATCTAC
>JAXDCN010000038.1:0-4554 GCA_034677945.1 Saccharimonadales bacterium (SeqCode) | reverse complement strand
GCTTATGCTTTTATGGTAAAAATTATCGGGATTTGTCGAACGAGGCGTCGGCGACGACGTGGTAGGGTTTTTTGGTGCGTTGGCAGTAAGGACAAACGTGGGTACCCCGGCCAGCGACTTTGATTTTGACGATTTTAGTACCGCAACGCGGGCATTCCAAACCTTCGCGGCGAAAGACGCGGGCAAAATCCATATAACTGCCCTTTTTGCCTTCGGCATCGACGTAATTGCGGTTGGTACTACCACCCTTTTCAATCGACAGGTTCATAACGTAACGGACTTCTTCGAATAATTTTTTGAATTCGGCTTTGGACAGAGTGTTGACCAGGCGGGACGGATGGATTTTGGCCCCCCACAGCGATTCGTCGGCATAGATATTGCCGATGCCGGCGATGACCGATTGGTCCAGCAGCGCCGCTTTGATAGAGGTCTTGCCGCGACGTTTAAAGCGGTCGGCAAATTCTTTGGCCGTAAAGCCAGCTTCCAGCGGTTCGGGACCAACTTTTTTCATAAAATCGATATTCATAACCTCGGTCGTAGGCATCAACCTGACCCAGCCGAATTTGCGCTGATCGTTAAAATACAGATGAGGGCCGTCCATGAATTCGAAAATAACGCGCGTCGATTTGTCGGGCAAAGCGTTGACCAGACTTTCGTTAGGATGACCCGCTCCGAAGTGTTTGCGTTTACCGATATACACCATTTGCCCTGTCATTTTAAGATGGATGACTAGTGAATAATTGGTCGACAAATCTATCAGCAGCACTTTGGCGCGGCGGCGCACGTCGGTAATTTTAGCACCGACCAAATACTTTTTGACATCGGCGGCGGCGTTTGGAAAACTTTTGACCGTGTCAGATGACACGGCCTTGATAGTTTTACCGATAATTAGTTTATGGAGTCCCCTGCGAACGGTTTCGACTTCCGGCAGTTCCGGCATATCACCTCCTCCTTATTAGTTATTATAGCTTATTCGGCAGTAACCACTTTGCCGAGCCGATGGCCATTATCGCCACAATCCGTTAGTTAGCGTCATATAATTCGGAATTTGATCGTTAAACAGGTTAATTAACACGTAGACATTCGCGACTAACGAGCCACGAACACCTTTGCAATTGGTCGTCCATAACTGGACAGCCCGCTTGTCACCTTTGTAAATCTCGAATTCATAAAGAAAACCGGTCGCGCAGAGGCCGCGCGTATCATTGCTGGCGCCTGTCAGTTGAGTGCCCTGAATCAGGCCGGCATAATACAGCGCGTAAACGAATTGTTCGTATGCGGCCGTGTTGTTAGAAACGGTGATATTTTTGATCTCCTTGTCGCGATATCCTTGAAAAGTCGTCATTTTGCGCTGAGAAGGTGTGATTTTGATCTGGTAAGTGCGAAAATTCTCGTCAGAGGTAATCCGGCCGCGCACTGTCACGCGTACCGAACGGTCCGAAGCAGTGCTTAACAAGGCGTCTTTGACGGGGTTAGTCTGAGTTATAACGGTAGTACCGTTCTTATTCGAAAAGAAAAAATAGCGCGTAACGGAAATCAACGCGGCAATCGAAATAGCGACGACAAAAAGCGTCAAGATAAGCGGTACTATCCTTATGGTCCTATAACTCGCCATAAGAATATTATAATATAGTTTGTATATAGTGTCAACTAAATACCGGTGCTGCCGAAGCCTCCGCTGCCGCGTTTGGTATCTGATAGTGAATCGACTTGCTGCCACACGACATGCTCGTACTTAGAGATCACCAATTGGGCGATACGCATGTCAGGTTCGATGACAAACGGCTGGTCGCTGATATTAAACAAAATTACCCCGTATTCACCTCTGTAATCGCTTTCAATCGTGCCTACTCCGTTGGCCATGGTTATGCCTTTTTTGAGCGCTAGGCCGCTGCGAGCCCTTATTTGGGATTCATACCCCGGCGGGAGTTCGATTGACAACCCGGTCGGAATCAGCACGCGTTCAAGCGGTTTTATCGTAACAGGGGTATCAATACAGGCATGCAGGTCCATGCCGGCGGAATTTTCGGTTTGATAGACGGGCAAAATCGCTTTTTCTCGCAATTTGACTATCTTGACCTTCAAATCCTTCATTTATAATTCACCCCAGTTTTTGCCGATGCTGACGTCTACTTTCAGTTTGATTCCCAGCTGCGGAGCAATGTTTTCCATGGTGCTTTTCAGGATTTCGGCGACTTTGTCGGCATTGGCTGCCGGACATTCGACCAAAATACTGTCGTGAATCTGCAAAATCTGCTCGCCCAGGCCGGCGATACGCAAATCGGCCGCTATCATGGCCAGTTTCATCAAATCGGCCTCGGTACCCTGTATCGGCATGTTGGCCGCGGCCCTTTCGGCAGCTGCCCGAACGATGAAATTACTGCTGAATATGTCGGGTGTCGGCCGACGTCGGCCGAAATAGGTCTCGACGTAACCACGCATTCTGGCCTGTTCAAGCGTAGCATTGATGTATTCGCGAATCGGTTCTCGCAAGCTGAAGTACTGGTCGATGAATTTTTTAGCCTCGCTAAAACTCATGCCGGTGGCGGCGCTCAGGCCGTGCGGGCTCATGCCGTAAAGAATGCCGAAGTTGATGACTTTGGCGTTGCGGCGCTGGGCCTTGGTCACCGCTTCCATCGGAATGCCATAGACTTCGCTGGCGGTTTTGGTATGGACATCGATATCGCTGTTAAAGTCGTTCATCAATTTGTGATCGCCCGCCAACGCTGCCGCCAGACGCAACTCGAACTGCGAGTAATCGGCGCTAACCAGAACATTGCCCTCTTCGGCAATAAAGGCCTCGCGGATTTGACGGCCCAGATCGGTGCGGGTCGGTATGTTTTGCAGATTCGGGTTGGTGCTGCTAAGGCGGCCCGTACTGGTTGTGTCCTGATTCAGCGTGGTATGAACGCGGTCGTTTTCGTCGACCAGTTTTGGCAAAGCGTCGACGTAAGTGTTTTGCAATTTAGCCAGTTCCCGCGTGCGCTCGATAAGTTCGATAATCGGATGTTGGCCGCGCAATTTGTCGAGCTCTTTTTGACCGGTGCTGTAACCGGTCTTGCCCTTTTTAATGCCGTCGGTCGACAATTGAAGTTTAGTAAATAACACCTCGGAAAGCTGCTGCGGGCTGCCAATATTGAATTCATACCCTGCCATTGCAAACATTTCTTGTTCAAGTTTTTTGTGCTGAGCGCTTAGGTCGCGGCTCATTCTTTCGAGCACGCTAGGGTCGATTTTGACGCCGCGGTGTTCCATCCGGAACAGGATGTAAATCAGGGGAAAGTCAAACTCGCGCGCGATACGGGCGAATTTTGGTTCATTATCAAACGAATCAATTTGTTGTCCATAGATATGCCACATGGCGGCAACCCTAGCGTTAGGCGTTTCGGCAACCTCGACGTCCATCAGGCCTGACAGCGAACGGTCACGCCCCAAAGGATTGGTCAAAAAAGCCGCCTGGTTGATATCGTGGATATCGTTGAATTTGACGGTGATGCCGGCATCCGCTAACTGGTGATAAATAGTCTTGATGTCGTAGCCGATAACGGTGGTCAGTTCCAAAACCCGCCAAACACTGCGGTCCAGCCCGGCTATTTGGGTGTGCATGATAGTCTTTTTATCGGTCGACAGCCAGATTTCGCCGTCCTCGACGTGCATGACGACGGGGCCGTCGATTTGTAGGACTTTTGGCCACTCGACCTCTTGCAGTAAATTGATTTCGGACTGTAATTTAGCGGCTTCTTTGGTTACGCTGTGCAATTGCATATGTTTTGGCAGCCGCCTGATCAGCGAAGTAAATTGCAGTTTTTTCAGGATTTCGGCGACTTTTTCCAGATCGGTATCATTGACGTCGGCTACGCCCCAATCCAGTTTGACGGGCGCTTCAACCCAGATACGGGCTAGTTCTTTGGTCATGTAGGCGTCTTTTTTGCCGGCAACCAGTTTTGCCGTGGTTTTGGGGTCAATTTTGTCGACATTGGCATAGATTTCATCAAGCGTGCCGTATTCGCGCAGCAGCGACAGGGCGGTTTTTTCACCGATGCCGTGAACGCCCGGCAGATTGTCGGACGAATCACCGGTCAGGGATTTGAAATCCAAAAACTGATGGACGTTAATACCGTATTTATTCTGAAAATAATCGACGTCAAATTCCTCGATGTTCGACAGGCCCTTTTTCATGGCGTAAACCTTGGTCATCGGACCGATCAGCTGCAAGGCATCCAGGTCACTGGTCAGCAGGCAGGTTTCAATCCCCTTTGCTTCGGCCTCGATAGCGAAAGCGCCCATGATGTCATCGGCCTCGTAATCGTCAATTTCGTAAAGCGGCCAACCGAACGCGTCCAACAGTTCGTATAGTATCGGTATCTGGGCGTAAAAATCTTCGGGTGCGGGCTTGCGGCCGGCCTTGTATTCAGGATAGATTTCTTTGCGTTTGCGGATATTCGTGCCGCGCTTATCCCACGCCACCGCCACGTAATCGGGTTCGAGTTTTTTTATCAGTTCTATCGCCAGATTGACGAACCCATAGACACCGCCGGTCGGCGTGCCGTCCGG
>JAXDCN010000037.1:0-15726 GCA_034677945.1 Saccharimonadales bacterium (SeqCode) | reverse complement strand
TGACTTCCTGCGAACGTATCGATTCTAAACTGAACATTGCCAGTTGCTCTTCGGACAAACTAGGCACTTCGCGCTCCGTAATCGGTTCGTATATTTCAGGGCTGTTGTCTGATTCGTTCATATTCATGTTCATCGATCAACTTTTTACTCGCCATATCCAACAAGTTATCTAGCTGGGCTTCTATGCTATCAGCTGTTTTATTCTGCATTACTTTTACATCATTTCTATCCTTCGCTTCGGCATCTGCCATTTCTCGAAATGTTTGCATTGCCCATTCCTCAAGCTGTGGAGTAAGCTCGTAGCTATCAAGTAGGGAAGTTAGCTCGTCGTAAAGCTCATCTTCCTTTTTATAGCCGTATCTTTTGACTTGTGTGCAGCCGGCACGTCTGCCGGTGCAGTGGTAGTAGTTATAGGTGTTTTTACCACCATTTTTTAGCTTCTTGGTCTTGGCTTGCGCGGTAATCATACAGCCGCATTCACCACACTGGATAAAGCCCCGTAATGCAAATTCCTTGTGCTGTGCTAGGCGAGTGCAGCCATGTCTGCCGAGTAATACCTGAACCCTATCATATTCGTCCTGAGTAATCATAGCTGGATACTCTGATGGATAAAATTTGTCCTTATTGTATGGGTCTGGCACTAAACCGGCATAACGAACATTTCTAAAAGCATGATACAGAGTCGACTTTGATAATGGCCTATCGCCGCTTTTACTGCGTTTTACCGTTCGGTATTTCCATTCGTAGTTCATTATTCGTAAAATATCCTGAACACTATGCTCACCAGTTAAAAATAAGTCGAATGCCCGACGAATAAGCGGATACCTTTCGGGGTCCTTCACAACTCGTTTAGTAATTAAGTCATTTAAATACCCTTGAGGTGCAACACCCGTTAGACCGCCGTTCTTGCGCTTTGTTTCGTTACCGCGCTTTACGTCCTTGCTTAACTTTGCAGAAAAGTATTGAGATTGACTCATCGTCATCTGAAGCATCATCATACCTTCAGGTGAGTTATCAAACGTAAAACTGACAAACTTTAGATCCTTAATAATACCCTTACGTGCACGATAGGTGATGGCCGATGCATCAAGTTCGTTTCGTGAAAGCCTGTCTGGATGCCAGGCAACTATCCCGTCAATCTCACCGTCATCAATCATCTTAAGAATAGAAGCAAATACCGGCCGTTTATCTGGCTCAAACGCGCTTTTACTTTCATCAAGCATGCCAACAATGTTTAAATCGCCGAATCGCTCCCGAATTTTGTCGCGCTGCGCTTCCTTTGATAACACTTGACGTTCTTCATCTTCCGTAGATTTTCGAACGTATCCTATATATCTTAGTTTATCCATTTTATCTCCATTTAACCCAAAAGGCGGCCTGGTTGTTGAAACATCCAGTCGCAAAAGAGCAACTTTCCGTTACCAAGCCGCCTGTGCGGGTCGGAAATAAAAATCTCCTCTGCGATATTACTGAATGTTCCAACATTATAATTGTATCATTTTTCAAGCTTATCGTCGCCAAAAAATAGTTCAATCACTCCGTCAGGTATTTTAATTCGTTCCACACCACCACTTCCTATATATTTCTTTTCCGCCTCTGTTAGTAATTTAGGAAATATATGCCGCGATCGTTTATCGTCACCATCCGGTTTTTCCTGAACAATAAGACCGGCATTTTCAAGTTGAGGCAACACCTCTTTCCTTAGTTGCTCGTCATTAATCGCTGAGCCTTCTTGTATCATATAAAATGTATTTAACTCTTGACGTGATAAACCAACTTCACCATTTTGCATTGCAGCTACTAATTCACTACTGGCATGTGATAGCTTTTCTATATATGCCGGCAGAATGTATTTTCTGTAAATCCCCAAAACAACCGGTGGTATATTCAAATTTTGGCTTTCAAAAAAGTCACTCCAAAGCTCAAACGCTTGGTCAATATCAGATTTACTTGCAATAATGGTTCCATCCGCGCGCTTGCGAAACCAAACGTTAAGAAGGGTTATTGCTTTAATGAGCTGCATTAGGTGGTCAATATCCCTCGTATGTCGCGGTTTAAGTGAAGGAAGTTGTTCCATAAATCGCTGCTCTATATTCTCGGGATCGGGAATGATTATTTCACCAACGTTTTCGTCACGGATTGCTATAATCCGTTCCATAAGTAGATTTCGCTCTGGTTGTGATTCAAGCCATTCAGCAAACTTCGATTCGTCAGCACCACGTTCTGCGCGTAAATGAACAGCCTGTTTTAACTTTGCGTATGTCGCTTCGGGACTTAAAAGAATTGCACGAGTCGCTTCCTGTTCGTCAAGCCTAAGTCCAGCAGAGCAAAATACTGTTGCTGCGAAGCCTTCTATGATAACGGTGTCTGTTTGATTTCGCCCTTTATTGCGATTTACCAGGCTATGAATAACTTCGCGACTATCATGCGATAATAAAGCACGAAGTTTTTCCTGTAGATTTGGGTTTGGCTGTTCATAAAAGATCAGAATCTTACGACGCAACGACACAAGTTTTGCGTTACGCTCCTTGTCATTAACACCCTCGCCATAAAAAAACGATGTTGGGCTTGCACCACTTCGTTCGATTTTGTCTTCTTTTGGGAATAACTTTGAAATCTGTGTTGCCAGGTAAGTTTTACCGGTCGCACTTGGTGCATTTAGGCTAACGTTGATTTGACTACTATCGGTATATGCAGAAAGCATGCAAAGAAAAACTATTTTTTTATTACTATCATCGTCCTTGATCGTAAGTGATAGCACTCTTGCTACGTCATCTAGCGTTATTTCCTTAAAAACATTTTTGTCAGATGGCTCGTCGATATCTTCATTTGTTGTATTTGTTGGATTTGTCATTACATTTCTCCTTATTTTTAAATTGTTGTCTGTTAGATTTCGCTATAACGAATCGCATAATAGCCAAACCAGCTTCCTGAGCTTGCTCATTGGTAAGCTTCAAACCAAAGCCGTCGAGCAGGATTTTAAGACTATTAATTCGTTCGTCACTAATTTTCATCGCTATTTGTCGGCGTAAATCCGATCCTTTAGCATTTTTATAGAATCAAAATACTTACGAGCTACAACATGAAGGGTATTGGAAAAATATCCATTCATCGCTTCATCTAGCGCTGCAGTTTCTTGAAAAATAAAATACGTTCGACCGTTCGTATCTCGTTTCGTGTCCTCAATTTGAAATCCGCACGTCACCAATGTGGCGGCAGCTCCTAGATCTCGGATACTCACCATGATTGGCTCTTCCTCCATTTACGTCTCCTATTTAGATTGGTAATAGGCCTATTCTAGGAAATCAAAAAGGAACTTACGTTGAGTTCCTAAATTATCCGATTTTTTGTTTAAATTACTACTGTTATTGTATAAAAACAATCCTAAAGTATTATGAAATTATAGTTGTATATCGATTTGTAATATAATTTGCCATTTCGTTTGAAATTTCATGCCCGCTTTTTAGGCAAGCCATGTTATTAGATAGTGTTTCAAAAAATTCATTTTTCATTTTTTTTGTAAAACCACATTCTTTTGCCAATACTGCTAAATCTGGCTTACCGCTCAATTCTGGAAGATCATTACGAGTTATTACTTGATTAGTGTGACCAACTAAATAATTCATGAATATATATTGGTTATTATCTTTACGCAAATTCCTGTTAATGAGTGCGCGACAAACACCGTTTAATTCGATATATGGAATACGGCCATTCATTCCAATCTTAGCATTATACCCAGTTTGAGATGTATTTTTTGACCCTAATGTTTGTTGAAATATTTCTGGATTAATGATCTCAACTTCAGCAAAAGGCACATACAGATCGCTATTTACGTTTCTGATTGTGGGGTAATGTCCGATTTTTTTGATTTTTATATCGTGAGATAGAATTGCTGATGATAAAATAATTTCCCAAAATGGGAATATATTCCCAAAGTTATTCCAATTAGGCCAAATATTATATGGATTTATGATAGGATTTGTGCGCTTAGTATGAAGCAGGTATTGATTAAAGAGTCCTTGTAACTCAATGAATATTGCTGGTTTTTTATAAGGGCTCGTAATTAGTTCATCGTTTCGAAACTTTTCAACATACTCGGTAAGCTTTGTCTTGAACTTACTTTGATCAATATTAGATATCAAATATTTCTTTTCACCATTGCTATCTGATATGACTTCAAATTCAAGCATTTTTTTAGATTTATATTCATCTAAAATTTTCTGCTTTTCATCATAACCGAACATATCAATAGATTCCTGGTTAATTGCCAGTTGGCTATTTGTAACACGTTTAGGAAACAGTGCGCAATTTGCAATAAAAAATATCTCATCTTGTGGCCAGTAATCCTGAATTTCCATATCCATAGTCGTATATATTGTCTAATAAATATGATGCGACTGCAAACATAAGCGGGGTATATCTGTGGGTAGAATGCTATAATAACAGTGATATTTGATTTTCAAAGTAAAGTAAGGAAAATAATGTCTATATATAGTAATGACTACAGCTGGTTAGGTTGGCTATTTGGAATAGGTATTTGTATATTAGTTGTTTTTAGTTTATCCAGTACATCAAACAGCAACTCAGACAATTCCGATAACATCCAACGGGATAAAGAAGATGCTATTAGTCTATTTATAAGTGACATCGAGGAACAATACTCCGATCTGGCAGAAGATGCTCGGCAGCTAGTAGGCTCAATTGACGAAGAGTGCGTTTGGCTATCTGACAATATCAGCGAAGGAGTGGGTGACTATTGTAGCGATAGTGCAAATAGCAACTATAAAGCTATACAAAACGCAAACTATTGGAGTGTAAGCGACATAACTTACGACATTGAAGATGAGCTTGTTGATATTCTTAGTGACATTCAAGACCAGGCAAATTCCGCATATAACGACCTTTTATTTATGGCTGATCATTCGCAAGGCATGATGGAAGAGGAGTGTGCTTGGGTAACTGATAACATTAGCGAGGATATTGGTGATTATTGCTGGGAGTCAATAAACCAAGTTGATCACGATGGCGATCCTTTTGATGCAAATGATTACCTTTAGGAATAGTTAGTATGTAGGTATTTAGTAGTATAATATCTGTTATATGGATATGAACAACAAAAAAGACCAAGAACGCGCACAACTACACCAAACGATCTGGCGAATCGCTAATGACCTGCGAGGTTCGGTAGATGGCTGGGACTTTAAACAATACGTTTTAGGATTCCTTTTTTATAGGTTTATCAGTGAAAATCTTACAAACTATATCAATACCCAAGAGCAAAAGGCTGGCGCTAGTGACTTCAACTACGCCACCCTTAGCGACGACGCTGCTGAATTTGGTCGTGCCGAAGCCCTAAATGCAAAAGGTTTTTACATTTTACCAAGTGAATTATTTGTGAACGTCCGTCAACACGCTAATAGTGACGAAAACCTTAATGAAACATTGAGTGGTATATTCAGAAACATCGAAGGCTCCGCCAAGGGAACCGATAGTGAAGATGACATAGCCGGACTATTTGATGACCTGGATGTGAATAGCAACAAACTCGGTAGTACAGTTGCCAGGAGAAATGAAACCTTAGTTAAACTGCTGAATGCGATTGGTGATTTGAAACTCGGGCATTATAGTGACAATACTATTGACGTATTCGGTGATGCCTATGAGTTCCTAATGACTATGTATGCTAGTAGTGCCGGTAAATCAGGTGGAGAGTTTTATACACCACAAGAAGTGAGCGAGCTACTAGCTCGCATTGCGACAATTGGAAAAACCACTGTAAACCGAGTTTATGACCCAGCTGCCGGCTCAGGTTCGTTGCTGCTGAAATTCGCAAAAATATTGGGTAAGGATAACGTTCGCCAAGGTTTCTACGGACAAGAAATTAACCTAACGACCTATAACCTTGCTCGTATCAATATGTTTTTACACGACATTAATTTTGAGAAGTTTAACATCGCCCACGGCGACACGTTATTAGACCCTCAGCACTGGGATGAGCAGCCATTTGACGCTATCGTATCAAATCCACCATATAGCATTCACTGGCCGGGCGATAGCAACCCATTGCTCATCAACGACCCTCGTTTCAGCCCTGCTGGAGTGTTGGCACCAAAGTCAAACGCCGACTGGGCATTTAATATGCACATACTAAACTGGCTTAGCACAAGTGGAACAGCGGCGATAGTTTGCTTCCCTGGTATTTTTTATCGCGGTAATTCTGAACAAAAAATTCGCAAATACTTCGTAGAAAACAACTATATTGACGCGATTATTTCGTTGCCACAGGGCTTATTCTTTGGTGCCAGCATTGCTGTTTATATTATGGTTCTAAAAAAGTCGAAAACCGACAACAAGGTATTATTCATCAATGCCGACAATGAATTCGTCCCGACTCGCGACAGGATGAAAAATAGCAAAAAGACCAAAGATCTATCAAGTCATAACATCGATAACATTGTACAAATCTACCAAAACCGGCAGGACGTTGAACACGTTGCGAAACTAGTTAGTTACGACGACATCGTCAATGGCGAATACAACTTGTCAGTTAGCAGTTACGTAGAAGCTGAAGACACTCGCGAAGTCGTAAACATTACTGAGTTAAACACCGAGATTAGCCAAATCGTTGCTAAACAGGTCGAACTTCGCAAATCCATCGACGAAATCGTAGCGGACATTGAAGGTAGTAAATGAGTATAAAGCAAACCGCCGGCAAAATACTTCTTTCGCTATACGTAGTACAGCTAGATAACCCTACTAAACTGGAGCAGACTAGTGTAGTGTTTATGGCGACACCAAACTCAAAATTAGATACCTCAGAATGGCTAAAAAGTATTCTACATTCTATAAATGATAACGACGTCATACTCTACAATGCGTTCAACTACTTACTGGAAAAGCACCTGATTGCTAAAAAGAACAACAGGGAATTGATGGGTGGACTAGTACTGCTTGGATTACATCTAACAGCTACTGGCATAGACGTCATTGAGGGTGTTGAGCAAGGCGAAGAACCACAAAAAATTGTTAAATCGTTATTTAATTTTAACTTTACATCAAAGGTCACTGTGGATAGCTTAGTTAAAGCAGAGGTCGGAAATATTGTTGGTATTGGTGCAGCTGCTAGTGGAAAGATTGGACTGTGATGAGCAAGATTGACGAATTAATTGCAGAGTTGTGCCCTGACGGTGTTGTTCATAAAGAACTTGGAGATATTATTCGTAAAGTTGCTGGAGCTAACAAAAAAATTGCTAAGTCAGAAATCAAAGAAGATGGCATATATCCTGTATACACACAAGGTGCTAATAAGACGCCTGACGGCTTTTCCAACGCTGCCAGCGCTGTAATTAGCGACACCCCAGTAATTTTATATGGTGACCATACGAATGTGCTGAAATGGATTGATAATGAATTTATAGCCGGTGCGGACGGGGTTAAACTAATAAGCGCCGACAGGAATAGTGGACTCGATGACAGATTTTTATATTATGTTTTGCTCGATAGGGTCCGAGAGATATCAGATGGGTATGCTCGTCATTTTGCAAAATTACGTCAGCTAACCATTCCAGTCCCACCATTGAAAGTGCAGCAAGCTATCGTTAGCGTATTGGACACATTTACTGGGCTAGAAGCGGAACTAGAAGCGGAGCTAGAAGCTCGCAAAAAGCAATACGAATTTTACCTAAACCAGCTTTTGAATTTTGATGACACAACGACACGGTGGCATGAACTTTGGGAGCTTACATCTTGGGACAAGAAGTTTAATAATATGAGCAAGGAAATGCAGCCGAAAGTAGTCAAATACCCCTATGTTCTAGCTAATGTTTTTAAGAATATCGAGGACGAAAATGGTAACGTTCGACTACTTTCAACAGGTATAAACGAGACCATTAGGATGACGACCGAGGACAAAGCGGGTAAAAACCTTTGCGAGGGTGAGATTGTGGCTATACCCTGGGGCGGAACACCAAACGTAAAGTATTACAAAGGTAAGTTTGTAACTGCAGATAACCGTATCGCTACATCAAATGACATTACAAAATTAAGTAACAAGTTTCTTTACTATTGGCTGCAAAAAAATATTGAAACCATTGCCAGTTTTTATCGTGGCTCGGGAATTAAACATCCTAGCATGGCTCAGGTTTTATCACTGAAAATACCGGTTCCGCCAATCGAAGAACAAAACCATATAGTGTCTATTCTGGACAAGTTTGACACATTAGTTAGTGACATATCGGTAGGTCTGCCGGCCGAACTGAACGCTCGCCGTAAACAATACGAATACTACCGCACTAAGCTCCTGTCCTTTAAGGAGCTTACACATGCATAAATATGACATGATAGCCGAAGGCGGCCAAAGCACCGTCGTAGCAGAATATACCCCGTCTGCGCGCAAGGCCACCGATTATCAAAGTGAAGCCGAACTAGAAAAAGCCTTTATCGCACAGCTTGAGCAACAGGCTTATGAACGTATTAATATTACTAGCGAGCAAGACCTTATCGTCAACCTACGCACGCGCATAGGCATTCTAAACAATCATTATTTTAGCGATAACGAATGGAGTCGCTTTTTCACCAACTTTATAGCAAGCCCAAACGCTACCATAGAAACAAAGACCGCCACCATACAGGAAGATTACGTCAAAAACCTAACACTAGATGATGGTACGGTCAAAAACATCAAACTCATAGACAAGACCAATATCCACAATAACCACCTGCAAGTATTGAACCAATATGAAGTAGGTGGTGACAGGAGTAACCGATATGATGTGACTGTACTGGTGAATGGCCTGCCATTAGTACACATAGAGCTCAAGCGCCGCGGCGTACCACTACAAGAAGCCTTTAATCAAATCAACCGCTATCAACGCGACAGTTTCTGGGCCGGTAGTGGACTGTTTGAGTATGTTCAACTATTCATTATTAGCAATGGAACATTAACAAAATATTACAGTAACACTACTCGCTTTCAACATATTGACGAGCTAACCAAGCAGAAAAGTAAAGGGAAAAAGACTAGCAACAGCTACGAATTTACTAGCTGGTGGGCAGACGCAAATAATCGGCCGATCACCGAACTAACTGACTTTGCGGCGACGTTTTTCGCCAAACATTCACTATTAAACATTATTACCAAATACTGCGTCTTTACTAGCGATAAATTGCTATTAGCAATGCGACCTTATCAGATCGTTGCCACCGAGCGCATCCTAAACCGTATAGAAATCAGTACTAATTACAAGAAACTCGGTACACTAGACGCCGGCGGATATATTTGGCACACAACTGGTTCGGGCAAGACCCTAACCAGCTTCAAGACCGCCCAATTGGCAAGTAAATTAGACAGAATAGATAAAGTTTTGTTTGTTGTAGATCGTAAAGACCTTGATTACCAAACTATGAAAGAATACGACAAATTTGAAAAAGGTGCAGCTAACAGCAATACCAGCACGCGTATACTTCAAAAACAGCTCGAGGACCCGAATGCTCGAATTATCATAACAACAATTCAAAAGTTACAGCTATTCATACAGCGTAACGCTGGGCATCAAATTTTCGACGGCCACGTAGTGCTAATATTTGATGAATGTCATCGTGGTCAGTTTGGCGAAGCACACACGGCCATAACAAAGGCTTTCAATAAGTATCATATCTTTGGCTTTACTGGCACACCTATATTCCCCAAAAACACTACTGGCAGCGCCCGGGCAGACTTAAAAACCACAGAGCAAGCCTTTGGCGATAAGTTGCATACCTATACTATTGTCGACGCCATCACTGACAAGAATGTTTTGCCATTTCGCATAGACTATATCAATACAGTACATGCAATTGATGACATAGACGATGCTAAGGTTAAAGGTATTGATACTGAAGCCGTTCTAGCCCACCCAGAGCGAATCAGTAATGTTGTCAGTTATATTCGTGAGCACTTTAACCAAAAGACTAAACGTAACAGTAAACCTTACGCCTTTAGTCGCCTGATAAACGTTTATGAGTCTGCTAGTGCGCGTGACCGCAATGCAATAGAAGAAGTAAAACAAAAAATCGCCCTAAGTGGCTTCAATAGCATTTTTGCTGTTAGCTCTATTCCTGTAGCGCGATTGTATTATACGGAATTCAAGAAGCAACAGGCCAACGTGCCAGACCTCGCTCGCTTGAAAGTTGCAACTATCTTTAGCTACGGCGCTAACGAACCTGACGATGAGCTATACGACATTGAACTAGAAGACGAAAATAGCGAGGGCACCGAAGGTTTAGACGCTAGTAGTCGCGACTTTCTGGAGTCAGCAATTCAAGACTATAATACGATGTTTGGCACTAGCTATGACACCTCAAGTGATAAGTTCCAAAGTTATTACAAAGACGTCTCACTACGGATGAAGAACCGCGAGATTGACCTACTGATCGTGGTTAACATGTTCCTCACCGGCTTCGATGCTACCACTCTAAATACATTATGGGTGGACAAGAACTTGCGCTATCATGGTCTACTGCAGGCATACAGCCGAACTAACCGCATCTTAAATAGCATCAAGATATTTGGTAATATTGTCAGCTTCCGTAACTTAGAAAAAGCTACCAATGAATCGTTGGCGTTATTCGGCGACCGTGAAGCTAGCGGTATAGTGCTGCTCAAATCTTACGGAGAATACTACAACGGCTATGAAAACGAGGGAAAGCCTGTGCGAGGCTACGCTGATTTGGTTAACGAGCTGCTCGAACGTTTTCCAATAGGAAAGCAGATCATCGGCGAATCAGCACAAAAAGAGTTCATTAAACTTTATGGTGGCATATTAAAAGTTAGAAACATACTAACTACTTTTGATGAATTCGTCGGCAATGAAATCCTGACACCTCGTGACGTACAAGACTACCACAGTATATACATTGACCTCTACAATGAATTCCGCAAGAGCGACAATAGCGAAAAGGAAAATATCAACGACGACGTTATATTTGAAATGGAATTGATTAAACAAGTCGAAATCAATATCGACTACATCCTAGAGTTAATCCGCAAATATCATGCCGGTAACCAAGAAGATAAAGAGTTGTTGGTCGATATTAATAAAGCAATCGACTCGAGCGTAGAACTTCGCAATAAAAAGGAACTCATCAACCAATTTATCAGCAGCCTTAATGTTGGCGATAATGTCGATGAAGACTGGCGTAAATTCGTTGACACCAAGAAGATAGAGGAGCTCGACCAAATTATTATCGACGAAAATCTAAATCGCGACGAAACTTACAAGTTTATAGATGACGCATTCCGCAGCGGCAACATTAAGTCGAACGGTACGGCAATGGACGGAATATTACCACACATGTCCATGTTCACAGCTTCCAATGAACGCGGTAAAAAGCGCCAGACAGTAATAAATAAACTTTCTGCCTTCTTTGATAAGTTCTTTGACATATCAAGTGTAAGAATTAGGGATTAAGTTGATTATTTCAGAATCGATTTATAAGTTTGATAGTGACGACGTAGGCGCGCTTTTACTTGAAAAGCCCATACGATTAGAGTCCAAGACAGTTACGTCAGAGCAATACGATGCATTTGATTACGCTACACCTGAATTTGGTGGCCATGATGGGTTCGATAAGGTCTGGAATATATTATCGGGCCGAATAGGTATATGTATGATTGTTTTTAGCGAGTTAGAAACAGTGATAGAGGACAATGTACACGATCTAATAAACGACCGTTCCAATCAACAAGGACGCATGATTACCCGTGACATGTCATATATACAAAAAGTAAACCTATATATAGATTATCTGCGTTCATTTCCACCTACTGTCATATCAGATATGGCTACATACAAGAAGGAAGTAGAGCAGCTTAAGAGGCATTTATATCGAGCTGGTGAGCTGCGGAATATCATCGCACATGCTAAGTGGCCGTCAATAACAAAAGACGGCTTCGTATTCAGTGCTGTTGAGGCTATTAATATTACCCATAACATACCTGAATATAGGTACTACAAATTGAATAAAAACGCGCTTGAAAATACCAGAGCCTACATTAGCGCTGTTGGGAATTTTCCTCATTTTATTAGCGAAAAATACCATCTATTATAGATTGTAATGAAACGGTAAATTGTCAAGCTTGAAAAATGATAATTCGACATTTTTGGTATATCTTGATATACACGAACGAAGTGCAATATAGTACCCCCCCGGCCGTTAAACTATATAGGAAACAGCTGTGTGGTAATTAACTTATCGATGGGGTAGTAGATATCAATAAAGTTCTAACTTCGTCTAATATGCTCTGCCAAAATATATAGACTTGCGTTCACGTAAGTCTATATATTTTGCACGTAGCTACGTGAAACCGATCCACGATCCAACGGTGAAGCCGTTGTAGATCGTGGTTCGCATACTGTCAAATCTATCTGATTTGACAGCATCTAGCCGATTGTAGAATTATAAGTTTACGATAGTTATACAATCGAAGCGTCGGACACGTGCATCTGCTTCAATTTTTCTGTTATTATTTAGAAATGAAGAAATGGGCAACCAAACGCAAGCTGATATTTGTATTAGCTACAGTATTAATTTTAATGGATTTATTTATACCAATCGGCAGGGTCGACCCATCTAGGAGCTGTTATATTAGCCATCTCCCAAGGCAAAACATAATAACGATTTGGCTTTCAGATTCTTTGAACCCATCCGAAAAATATACCGGACTAGATAAACCTGGAATATGTAATATGCTAAGTGATAAAATTTACGTATTATAATTTGGAATTATCTTGATATAATTTAAAGTTCTAAAATCATCCACAAGAAGTTGCCAAGCATAAACATTACGATAGGCTCCTTTGCGGAGTCTGATTTGCTATAATCAAATCAATTACTAAAATATGAACAACGCAAACAATATTTTCAGAAAATTTCATACATTCTTATTCGTAATAAAATCGAGAATTATGAAGGTCCTAAAACCTTCTAAAACTTATGAGTCAACAGATATTAAATCTAAAAAAACACTAAAATTATATATAAGTAAATATTGGTGGGCGATCGCTTTATTAGTAGTATTAGCGATATACATATTCATGTTTATACAGTCACAGAAGGTTGAGAAAACTGACACAAAAAACAACAAGGAAACCGCTGCGCTTGAGGCAAAAAAACAGTTGGAAAATGCAGATCCTTATAAAATTAATTACCCTACTTGCCCGGCTAATGTATCGGGCATTTTGACTTCACCGATAGTAGAAACTAAATATATTCGCGCGATACGACCAAATGGTGCCTTTAACCCGCCAGGGCACACTTCACCAGTCGACCATGCCACATTCATGACCGATTACACCGGCAAAATTCCAATATATTCGCCAGCCGATGGCTGGATAGATAGAGTAATTACTGTCTCTTGGATGGAAAATGGTAAATATATACCTAGTGGTTTTAGAATTTATGAAACTATTTGTGATGGCCTAATAATTTCTGCCGGTGGTTACAAAGAATTTATGTTTGAAAACGAACTGGATAAAACTAAAGCGACCTGCCAGGAAGGCATAAACAAATCCAATGAAGGTACAAGTGCTAACTGTGACTATAAATTTAATAAAGCAGTCAAAGCAGGTGATTTGATTGGTTATACTTCGCTGGACGAAAACGGGACCATTCCGTTTGAATGGTGGGCTAATAATTATAACCAAACACCTAGGGCTGATGTAAACTGGTCATATTACAATGACGGAAGCCAGTACGCAACCTGCCTTTTTGATTTATATAGCGGTTCTCTGAAAACCGACTATTACAAATTACTAGGTCACTTCGACACACAGAACGGTTTTGTGCCGAGAACTATTAAACCTTATTGCGGCGAAATCAACCAAAATATAGTCGGCACAATCCAAGGCATGTGGTTTGGCGGCCCGCCAAGCGAAAGCCAAGAAATGAGCGGAGCTGGGATAGCCTTCATCCACGACGAATTTGATCCTTCGAAAGTCGTACTTTCGATTGGAGGTAATATTGCCAGCGGGCAAAGAAATATTGCCTGGATCAGCCCAAAAACTAGCGGCACTATCGATCGAGACCCCAGCGCGATTACTGCGGATGGCAAGATATATTGTTACGACCTCGAAAATTCAATTCGAACTTCCGACTGGAAAGGAAAAGTTATCACACAACTGGTAGATAATACCCATTTACTTGTAGAAAAGGGAAGCGGAGCTTGTTTGGCAAGCGAAAATTTCTCGAACCCGTTCAATTTTGAAAGATAAATATTTAACGAATCGCGACAAAGATAGTTTGTAATAAATTAGTAATCTAGCCGATGTTATAACTAGAAGCGAAGCGGATAGTTATAACATCGAAGCGTCGAACATATACGTACTGTAAAGTACTATTCGGATTGTATTGTGATAGTATTTAAGAATGAATAAATGGACGAAAAAACGCAAAATTATAACGGTAATTTCCATATTTGCATTGATACTTTTTGTTTCCGTTTTTATATACATCGTAAGTATGCGAAACTACTGCTCAAGACCTGAAAATAAAGGCGGGTGCACCAGTAATGGCATATGTACAGAACCAGATAAAATATGCCTTGATTCAGATATCTTCTAATTATAATTTACATTAGCATTATTAAATGCTTAGATTGATGTATCATGGCAAAAAGAACGAATAAACCAGCTAGAAGTAAAATAAAAATACATAAACATGTCTCAGCAATCACAGTAATCTTCGTAATTATTACGGTTACCATATGCGCACACGTAGTACCCAGACTGATTGATAATATTCGTAAAGACAGGGCAGTCTCGATATTTGATAGCCTAAAACTTGACGATCAAAAATATACACAAGAGTTCAGTAATATAGATGGCGAAAATAACCGCTTTGATTTTTCAAGCGGTGGTCCATATTTCAGGACATATATCAGGGGTGCTGATGTCGATGAAACCGTCGCCGAACTTAAAAAAGCAGTAGCCGGAACTGACTTCAAAATATTCAAAACTTATGATAACAGTTCATTCGTATATAAATCATCTAAAAATGAATTACTACAAATATCCGTATCAAGTATGACTTACCAGGATGACTTTTATAATAAATTTTACATGGGGGTACTTACGGATAATATCACTACCAGCATGAACGCCGGGCCTTCTAATGTCTCTATACATGTTTATCTAGAAGGCGATAACGATTAGCGCATAAAACAATTGTCTGATATTCATGAATCGTGGGTAGTAAAGCCTATTGATACTTGTACGTTTTTATGTTACAAGTATATTGACTTTTGTGCGTAAATATTTTACACAGAAGGTTCGTTAAAATCATCATATTTGAGAGGAGTGGTATATGTGGGATATATCGAGGATTACTATCGCAAATTTGAGTTAGAACAGACTCTTCGTCATGGAAAAGCAAGGGTAGATGAGCACAATCGTAACGTTGATATCATCAAAGAAGTTATCGCCGAGATCCTAAACGCAACCAAAAGCAGGTTGACCGACATGCATCATTGGACTGTCATCGAAGCAGATCCTTCAAGAGAAAAAACACAAATTGGCTGGATCATCGAAAGTCGTCACGACGGTTACTACGAGAGACATCTATGTGTCCTATCAGACGGAAGAATATGCGAGAATGTTCGAAACGCTGGTATCCTAAATATCAATTTTATTGAACTGGAGCATACTAAGAGTAGTCCATCCAGTACCCATGAATCACTACGGAATCGGG
>JAXDCN010000036.1:0-3570 GCA_034677945.1 Saccharimonadales bacterium (SeqCode) | reverse complement strand
CGCGCAAGAAGCGTCTATTTGTTCTGACTACCCTCTTCCCAACTAAAACCCTCGTGGCCAAAGTGACCAAAGCGGGCGGTTTGTTCGTAGATTGGGCGGCGCAGGTCAAGGAATTTGATTATGCCGTTCGGCGACAGGTCGTAACCGACGACGGTTTTGCTGACTCCGTCGACGATGGCGGTGGCTTCCAGCGGTTGGTCATAGCCGATGGCGTAGGCCAAATAGACAAAAACTTCGTGCGCACGATATTTATTCAGATAATTGACGGCGATTTTGCGAGCCATATAAGCGGCGCTGCGATCAACTTTGCTGGGGTCTTTGCCGCTAAACGCGCCGCCGCCGATCGGAATGCGCGGACCATAGTTATCGACGACCAGTTTGCGTCCGGTCAGTCCGGAATCAGCCTCGAATCCGCCGATACTCCAATCCCCTGCCGGGTTGATGTGATAACTAACGCCGCGCGCGCTAGGTTTCGCGATTTTTTGGCTGGCTACCCAATCATGAACAGCTTTTTCAAGTTCAGCCTTTGTTGCGTTCTGAAAACTGGCGACGACGGTATGGATACGGCCGCCCTGGGTCGTGACCTGGGTTTTGCCGTCAAACGGCCAAATGTCGTACAGATACTGGCATAAGTTTCTGGACAGGACAACCTCTAGCGGCAACAATTCGGCGGTTTCATCGGTGGCATAGCCGACCATGATACCCTGGTCGCCGGCTCCGCCTATGTCGACGCCCTGGGCGATTTCGGGACTTTGCGAAGACAGACTTTCCACGATTTCGACTTTGCCTGCCAGACGTTTGACTATCGGTTTGATGTCGATTTCAGGCGATTTGGACGTGACCTCGCCGGTGACGAATACTTTGCCGTGTCCGCCGGCAACATCGACGGCAACGCGCGACATCGGGTCGTTCGCCAGATAGGCATCCAAGATCGCGTCGGAAATCTGATCGCAGATTTTGTCCGGGTGTTTCGGCGTGACTGATTCGGCAGTTTTAAGTTTTGACATAAAAATAACTCCTTTCACATATCTTTCCGCCCGAACGGCAAAGATAAAGGAGTTTGATATCTTATCTTTCCCATATGGGCTAGAAGGGGCACCTTGCCTGTTTAAAGGCTGGTTGCCAGCAGGTCGTCGAGCTAGTTCTCTCGCTGCGTTCTGGATACGTTTGATTAATTAATGTACTTTATCAAATCTAACACGCGCCTGGCCAGCAGTAAAGATTTGGCTTAGTTATTATGATAAAATTAGTCTAGTATGCCAAAGAGCATACAAACCATGACCAGGGATGCCTAAGGTTTCGACCGACCGCTAGTCCTGGTCCTTTGTTTTTGTTTGAAAGTTGTGTCCCGATCGGCTTATGTCAGTACGATTTTTTTATCCAAGGCTTTGGCAATTTTGGTTAGCGTTGCAAAGGTCGGGTTGGAATCGCCACTTTCCAAACGTGCAACTGCTTCTTGTTTCATGCCAGCTTTCTTGGCTAGTTCGGATTGAGTCATTTTTCGAGAGATTCTTGCAGAAATTAAACTGTCAATTAAGGCGTATTCAGCCTCGAGTGCGTCGTAGCCTTTTTTGACTTCAGCATCGGATAGAATTTCCTTTTTGAAATCCTTCCAGTTAGTGAATTTACTTGCATCTGATTTGCTCATAGCTCTAATATAACATATATGTTATAAGTTAGTCAATGATTCTTTTCTTTCTTTGGCAATTTCATATTCTTTTCGAGGCATTTTTTGAGTTCTTTTATTAAATGCGTGAATAAAAATAACTTCAAAATTTTTTGAAATAACAATGTAAAATATCCTTACCTCATTCTTCCCTCTTACTCTTAGCTCATATATTCCGTAACTAATATATCTGCTGTGGGGCAAGCCTAGGTTTGGTCCATATTTACTTACTAAATCGATGCTCCGGGCAATTTTTGAAATCGTCGGTTTATCTTGTTCACGTATAAAGTCTTGGACGGGCTGGTTGCCCCGGCTATTTGCATAAAACATTATTGTCCAATTACCCATTGAACAATTATATCATAGCAATTTAAGCTTTGTCTAAGTTTCAGATATTCGCGATTTTGATCAGGGCGCGTTCAATCAGCAGCCAGGGTTCGGCGCGAGAGATTTTCATATCGTCGTCAGCCTCGGCAAATATGTTGATGACTTTGGCTGCCCCGCCCCGGCCTAGCATCTTGGCAATCGGCGCCAGTTTGGAAACTACATACGGATGGATGCCGAAATCTTTGGCGACATTGTCGGTTTTTGATGCATTGGCGACTGCCGCCAGTTGGAAACCTTGGGAAAACAGCAGCGCCGACAAACGGTACGGGTCTTCGGTCTGTTTTAGAATACGCAATGCCTTTTCGACGCCCTTCGCATCGCCGCGAACGGCGGTTTCGAACAGATTGAATACGTTTTCGCTGGGGTTAGCGTCGATGATGTCAGTGATAGTTTCGACTGACGCGTCGCCGGCCAGAGACAGTTTCTCTAGTGCGTTGAACAAACCCCATTGGTCGACGCCCACGCGACGGACCAGCGTCTGAATACTTTTCTTGTCCATGGATAGGCCAAGTTTTTTTGCCTCGTCCCCTACCCACTTTTCGGCGCGCATAGCGTCGCGCTCGGTCCACGGTTCGAAATCCTTGATAACTGCTTTCTTTGCCAAAGTTTTATACGTAGCCGTGCGTTTGTCGGGCTTTGGTTCGACCAGCACCAGATTGATATCGTCCGAAATCCGATCGATCCAGTCGCCGAAAACCGGCCATATCGATTTGTTCTGGCTGAGGCCGCGGATGATTACCAGACGCCTGGTCGCGAACAAGCTGATACCCATCAAGATATCCGGCAATTGCGCCAGCGACAGCGTCTCGCCGTCGAACTTTTCAGCCGCACCATCAAAGCAAAAGGCAATGTCTGACAGAGCCCGCTCAATCTCAAACGAATTCTCCCCGGTCAGCAACGTGATCATTGAATATATTATATCCCAGATGTTCAAAGAGTATTAGATAAACTAATTCACCGCCTGATTTTCGGTGCCAGCGCCGGAATCGGTCTGGACGATTCCGAGAGATAGGCTGAAACTGCCAAAGTCTACGTTTAGGCTGGAATTGTTTGCCGTCACCTTGATACTAAGACCACTGAAAATACCGAAAGGCTTAAAGAAGACCAGTAAGGCAACGACAAGAGCAGCCCCCAGCAAAATCATGTCGATTTTTTTGCGCAAAGGGCTGACTTTTTTTGTCGATTTATTATATAAATGCTTGACCTGCCTAAATTTTTCTTGCTTTGGCTGCGCAATCTCTGGTTTGGTATAGGTTACGGTGCGCGATTCGGAAGCCGCCGTGACGACCGTTTTAAAACACTCGTCACAAATCGATTTTTCGCTTCCTATTGGTGCGCCGCACATTCTGCAATTCATATTTTAGTCCTCCAACGCCTCATATTTAGTACCGTCGGTGCGGATTTTGTAATGGACGATCGAACCGTCCTTGTCATATTTGAAACAGTAAATCCAATCGCCGGCGATACTCACGTATAAATACACCTGATTGTCTAGTGAGGTTTTTTTGGTGCCGTCG
>JAXDCN010000035.1:0-7653 GCA_034677945.1 Saccharimonadales bacterium (SeqCode) | reverse complement strand
CCGGCCGGGCCAATAATGTAATATAATGGGAACCATGAATACACTACGTCGTGAAAAATCCGCCTTAACTCAAATATTACTGGCTCTTGTGCCTTATACCGAACAAAACCTAATGTTAGTCTTCAAGCCAAATCGATTTTTTGACGAACTTGAAAGGACTTCCGAATTTTCGGCGTCTACTCTTCGCGTAGCCTATAGCCGCGCCAGGAAAAGCAAACTCTTTGAAATAAATAATGACCGCGTCGTACTTTCTTTGAAAGGCCGTCAAATCATACAGCCGTTCATCGCAAAAAAATTAGATGGCGGACAACTAATGGTCATTTTTGATATCCCCGAGGACCTCGCCGGCCTTAGACGAAAGTTCAGACTGTTGCTTGTCGATTTGCAATTCAAACAAATCCAACAAAGCGTTTGGATGAGCGACAAAGATCACCGAAAAATTTTGGCTGATTCGATAAACGATTTAGGATTGGACGATTGGGTGCAGTTGTACGAGGCCGCCAGAATTCGATGATTGAATAAAATAATTTACGATCAAGAATTAACAACACCAAATATTACAATATATGCCCGGCCGGGCCGATATTGTAATAAAGCGGGGAATAGATCAATGCCAATGATGACATTGATTGATTCTTATATACATTTGACAAATTAAACTTTTATTGTGCGGACAAATAGGCTCGAAGAGCCGGGTGAGGCGTCAGTTATTTTCGTGTTTCGTCGTCCCCTTTTTAGCACGAAGATCGCGCGATGATACCGTCTGCAGGTTGTCATGCAAGTCAAATTCGTCAACGATTTTGCGGCCCAATAATGCTTCCATGACGTCTGTCAGCGTCAACAACCCGACTGTCTCGCGCGATTTGTTGACGACAATAAATAACAAGTGACGTGTGCGCAAGAATGCCGCCAAAGCGTGATCCAGGGTTTGGTCTTCACGAATGTAACAAACCTTTGACTCCATCGCCTTCTCTGCCGTCGTCGAACGCTTGACATCAAGGCTTAACAGATTATTGATATGCAGAATACCAACGATATGGTTGAGGTCTCTGCCCACGACCGGCAATCTGCTATGCCCCAGCTGATGAAGGTCATTTAGCGCTAGCGGTCCCAAAAATTCAGACTTCTTGACGCTTTTTATCAAATCGCGCGGCGTCATGACCGAATCGACTCGCCTATCATCGAACGACAGGCTGTTGACGATTAATTTTTTCTCATCCGAGGTTAATACGCCTTCCGATTCGGATACCAAGTGCTGAAGCTCTTCGCGCGAGTCAATGTGCAAATTATAGTTACGCCAACCAGTCGGGGAATACCTCAGCAGTCTAAAAATAATTGGAAATTTTTGGACAAAACGCAGTACATAATCTTCAGCCCGTCCGTAAATCTTTTGCGATATTTTTCTCAAAAAACCAAGATTAGAGACCGCACCGTAACTTATCGCGATCAATAATGCCACTATAATCCCAGCCACCATACCGAAAGTTAATTCCGCTAGCACAAAGACAATAACCTGGAGAACCGATAACGTTATATGCTTCAACGAGTTTACATCACATAGCAATTTTTCTCGCGCCAAGTCTTTCATCGCACGTCTTTCGCCCAGCTCGGCTCGGCGTTCTAATTCGAACAAATTCAAATCACTATGCCTGGGGTGAATCGCCGTCACTATCAGCATCAAAAATGTCGCTATTATCATTAATAAAAGTAACCAACTAAACATACTTTAACCATTGTAACTCAGAACTACCACCGGCTGTACTGTCACCCGGCAATATTGTTTGCTACAATTGAAATAGTAAACAAGGAGTTTTCTTTTGAATAAAGTTTCATGGACTATATTTGCTGCGCTTACGGTCGGTATCCTGGCGTTACTGGTAGTCTTTTCGAATAGTTCCCAAGTCGATGTCAGCAAAGTCGACACCAATGCCGTTCAGAAAGCCAACGAAGAGGACGGCAACATCGCCGATCACGTCCTCGGTAAAACCGGCAGCGAAGTCATACTGATCGAATACGGTGACTATGAATGTTCGCATTGTGGCGCCATTAACCCGGCTATAATAAATTTGGTTGAAGAATATCAGGATCAGATGCAATTCGTCTTTCGCAACTTTCCTCTGGGCGGAGGGTACGCTAATTCCAAGGCAGCCGCCAAAGCAGTCGAGGCCGCAGGCTTGCAAGAAAAATTCTGGGAAGCTCACGACGCAATTTACGCCGATCAAGCCGGTTGGAGTACATTGGACAGCAATGCGCTTACCGACTACTTTAACGAATTTGCCAGCAAGCTTGGCCTTGACCTGACGAAATTCAAAACCGACATGGGATCCGATGCGGTCACCGATAAAATAGTCTACGACCGTGCTCTTGGCGTGAAAGCCGGAGTCGAAGGTACGCCAACATTCTATTTGAACGGCAAAAAACTGGAAATACAATCAACCGAGGAAGCGACAATCAAAAAATTCAAGGCCGCAATAAACGACGCGTTAAGAAAGGCTGGCATCGCCTTGCCGGAAGCCGAGCAATAAATTAAGCAATAAAAAGCGAAAACACCCCGGTGCCTTGGGGTGTTTTCTTTTTGTTACCCTTCCCTGCTTGACGTGCAAGCAGCGAGAGGTGGATTTATTGAGTCAGACGACTCTTTACTGTGCGATAAACAGTTGCCATTCGGCAGGCACCACATCCACTGCGATCTTTTTGCGCCGTGAAGGCACAAATTCGATTGCTATTGGCATGTGATTTTACTCCTTGTACTTTGTACAGCCTCACGCGCTTCGACCTTTAAATATTAGTTTTAGCGCAAGACACATCATCCATAGTATCAAGCAATCCATTTTACGTCAAGATAAGCGTTATGTGCATAACGCTAATGCCGCTAATTATATAACGCATTTGCATTATACACAAGCACTAAACAATTAGGCGCTAACAGAGCAGGAACTACAAAAAGCTGTTTATTTTACTTCGATTTTTTCATCGCCTTGAATGTTTCGACCTGCAAATTCATTTTTTCAATGAATTGTTCCAACCTATCTTCCCGAAGCAACATCACGAAGCCTTTGTCAGGCGAGCCTATAGCGTACAACCTGTCGCCTTCTTTTATGTTCAACTCTTCGCGAGCCTGTGCCGGAATGACAACTTGACCTTTTGTACCTACGGTCGCAGTGCCAAATAATTTCTTGTCATGCATATAACACAATATTAACTAAGTATGAAAAGTATATCAAGTATGAACTGCAAGAGACAGATTCCTGCTAGCGCCTGCGTTTACTCGAATCCAATTAAATGCAATAATTGATGAAGCAATTGGAAACAAAGGGCTGAATATGCCAACCTTTCATCATTTAGTAAAACACTCAAATAAATACGGATTCACGAACAAACCCATTTTTGCATTGGCAATAATGCTGATGTTCTGGTCAGTATTCGACGGTCTGCTAACATATATAACACCCTTGGTACTGACGGAGGCCGGTTTTTCCGAAACCATGATGGGTATAATCATCGGAACGTCTTCGATAGCAGGCGCGGCGTTTGATTTTATGTTGTGTCGAGTTTTCAAACAAGCCAACTTCAGGAAAATATTTTTGACGCTGTTTTTAATCTGCGCCTTTTACCCGATTGTTTTGTGGCAAGCCAAAACTTTCTGGGTCTTTATTGCCGCCATGGCCATGTGGGGAATTTATTATGATTTGTACAGTTTCGGTAGCCTTGATTATCTGGGCAATTATACCGACAAAGACGAGCATGCTTCAAGTTCAGGCGCGCTGCAGGTCTTTAGGTCTTTGGGGTATCTGCTAGCACCGATACTAGCGGGTTTCACAATCGGCGAAGTCGTCGGCTGGAAGTCTTTCGCTTTGTCGTGGGTATTTTTGGGCATGGCCTTTATATTCTTTATTATCCTACTCAAAATGACAAAAGAAGGTGTCACTCAAGAACATCAGGGGCTGGTCTGTAGGAATCTGACCATTAAAAGAGAGCTTCGACTTTGGGAAAAGGCTTCCCTTCTGCTTAAACCGGTTTTAATTCTGACACTGCTGATCAGCGTTTACGATGCCTTTTTCTGGACCATCGGTCCGCTTTTTGCAGAGTCATTCAAAGGAATGGATAATTTCGAGGGTCTGTTTTTGACGGCCTATGAGTTACCGGCCTTGATGGTCGGCTGGTTCATCGGCAAAGTCACAGTCAGGGTCGGAAAGAGGCGAACAGCCTTCGCGGCATTCGGCGTCGGATCGCTAGTTCTTGCTACTTTGCCGCTTATCACTTCTCCTCTTCTGGCCATCGCGACGATATTCGTCGCTTCTATATTCCTATCGATGGCGATTCCGGCAATAAACGGAGCTTATGCCGACTATATCGAAGAGGCGCCCAAAGCCGAAAAAGAAATCGAAGCGGTCAGCGATTTTTCCAGCAATCTGGGTTATGTTATCGGGCCGATAGCCGCCGGAATTTTGGCCGATACATTCAGCAATTCGATAGCCTTCAGTGTTCTATCCATAGTCGGCGCTATAATAGTATTTACTCTTTTTAGAATTATGCCCAGAAAGATTAGCGTCAGACCGCTTGAAAGAATGGGTTAAAAACGGCAAAAAACAATGACAAGACGTAAACTTACGGTTAGGTTCATCAAATCCTTTATAAAAAGGCTTTGGTTGTTCGTTTGCGATCAGTATCTTATTCTATTTTTCGTTCTGACTATCGGCGCGAAATTATATTATCTGAACACTTTTCTGCTAAAGATGACTTGGCCGGCAAACCAGTATATTAACGGCATCATATTCGGTTTTTTGAGTTTGGCGGTAATTTTTTCACCACTCTATTTCGCACGCAAAAATAAAAACTGGTACGTAATCATCGTGGCCTCTATTATTTCCGCACTTTTGTTAGTCGATACAATTTATTATTCATATTTTGAGGCTTTGCCCACCGTCGGCTTGATCAGTTCGTTCAATCAGGTCGACGACGTCGGTCCAGCCATTGTCGGGCTGCTGCGCTGGTGGTTTGTCTTTTACGTGGCCGATATATTATTGGCGATAATATTCAAAAAACGAATCGAGCATTTCTTTAAAAAGCAAAAGGATAAGTTCGCTAACGTTAAATTGGGTTTTAGGACGTCTTGCTTGGCTTTTGTCATCACGATTGTCGCATTTTTATTAGGATTCTTGCCGTTGGGATTCGATAAACTGACAGAACTGGTAGAAAGCGGGCATGACACCATTTCATCCTCCCAATATTACGGCGTCATAATGGCCCATGCGATTGATTTGACGCGCTTCATCAAGGAATCGTCTGTCTCGATTTCGCCAGATCAGGAAAAAACGGTAATCGACTGGGCGAAAAAGCACCGGCCCACGAACACTGAAGGCCCCTTAACCGGATTAGCCAAAGGGAAAAACGTAATAATGGTCCAGGTTGAATCATTAGGATCCTTCGTCATCGGTCAAACGATAGACGGCAAAGAGATTACACCCAACCTGAATAGTTTATCCAAGACTTCGCGATACTTCCCTAACCAGCGTTTCGTGATGGGGGCCGGGCACACGTCCGATATCGATTTCGTGGCAAATTCGTCATACTTCCCGCTGACCGACTCGGCGACGTTCGTTCGCTTTGGACGTGATGATTTTACAGGCTTGCCAAAAATTATGGCCGATAACGGCTACAGCGCCTTTGCCTATCATGGCTTTAACCGCAATTTCTGGAACCGCGACACCGCACTTAAATCCTTGGGCTATCAAAAGTTTTACGCAGCTGATAATTATCCTAAAGGCGAGAAAATCAACTTGGGGCTGAACGACGGTGATTTTCTATCCAGCACGGTTGATTATATTAAAGAGCAACCAAAACCAAGTCTTAGTTATGTCATTACTCTTACCTCTCATGTACCTTTCGATACGAGCGAAAAAACAGAGAATTCGGTAGTCGATGCGAAAGATTACCCCTACCTGGTCGGCGGTTATTTAGAAAATATCAATTATGTCGATCGGGCGCTGGGTGAATTCTTCGCTAAACTCAAAACCGATAAGCTGTACGATGACTCCTTGATAATCGTATATGGCGACCATACGCCGGTACTCCCCGCCTTTACGGCCGGTACGATTAAATACGACCCGGATTCCGTCCAGGAAAAAGAAGTACCGTTATTTATCAAACTACCTAATGAAAAGGCTGGTCAAAGCTATCCTAGTCAAGGTACTCATCTTGATATCATGCCGACAGTTCTAGACCTGTTAGGTATTAAAACTACTCAATTGATGTTCGGCAAAAGCCTGTTCGTCGAAAATTCGAAGCAATATCAGACCTGTCCCGACCAGTTTTCAGTTTTCACCGGCTTAGGCGATTGTGAAACCGCGCTGGCCGCGGAAAAAAATATCGCGCAGCAAGTCATCCGCTATAATTTGTTTAATAAATTGCAAAAATAAAATTAAGTGATAACACAATGATATGAAATCAGTAAAAAACAAATATCTCATTATAGGGCTAATAATATGTCTGATTCTACTACAAACAATCGGCTTTTTTTCAAGGCCATGTTATTTTCCAGGGATACGAATGTTAAACAACGATACAGGGTCGGTGCAACCTTATGAAGTATTTGACTGCTCAACCAGTTTAATAATTGAGTTTCCTATCGTGTTGATAATCTTGGGGTTATTATTACTACTTGTTATTGAATTAATAAAAATTATTGCCAAAAAGATGTCTGAATTCGGAACTAACAAATAGCTTCGATACCGGTTATTTATAGCTGATAATATGTCTATTCGTAGCGTAGGGCGTCGACTGGTTTCAATTTAGAAGCCCGAGCCGCTGGATACAAACCCGCCAACATACCAAGTACCGTCGTAAAAGCGATTACCGAAAGAATCAGCCACCATGGGAAAACTCCGATTTGATCGACTGGCAAGCTACCTAAAGTGATGGCATTGTTGCTAAGTATCAGACGAGCAACAGCCCCCAAGTTCGTATGTTTTTGTTAGGTTTCTAAGCTCAATCATTACGGACTAATATACCAGAAAATTAGCTTAAGTAGTACGCATAGATTTGACACGCATGACCGAATGTTGATAAGATTAGCCGTTGTGACAGCTTAACAATTCGGACAAGTACGGATATTCTGCAGGAAAGGCGGTCGACCCAAATGATAAGCACGCAATCGGAAACGATCGGGGTTAGCTGTGTTAGCTTGCCTCTGCCACTGTCCAAACAACGTGAGTCGTTAGCTAATTTTAACCTAGCCTGGGGAGGCATAATAGTCAAAGAACAGTTTGCTGCCGTAGATACGTCCAGCGACCACGTCCAGACAATGGACCATCTGAGGATTTTGTACGTCGACTTCGGCTCGCCCAGCGAAACAATGGAAAGATACGTTCGGATAATCTCTGATCAGGCAGGCTATTGGAACCGAAATGTGTTTGATCCAGACCAAGATGAACCTAAAGTCATCGAAGCCGTTCACCGCTGGGGCAGCATGAAACCGGATAGTAGCCGCATTAGGCTGGCAAAAAACTGCCGCCAATACGAACCTGGCATCATCCACATCGTGGATATCGACATGTCGGCTGCCCCGCCGCAAAAAATCGACAGGACGCTTAGACTGGTCAATGGCCAAACGGTGAGGAAAAATAACCTCGTATTAGCCCATGGCGAAGCCCT
>JAXDCN010000034.1:0-7948 GCA_034677945.1 Saccharimonadales bacterium (SeqCode) | reverse complement strand
CCTATCAGACCCTTGGATAGGTTGACTATCAAAATTTTTCCCTCGTCCATGATTTGGCGAATATTAAAGGTCGATTTGGGCTGGCCGATAATGTTGCGGATTATCGGATTGGCCGTAAAAGCTCCGACTTTGTTTAATACCGGTGAAATAGCTTCGGCGACGAATTTATCGTTCCAGCTGCCGAATTCGACTTTCCAGAAATTCAAGACGACGGTGTCTTGACAGTAACCAAGCGTTTCCTGGCGGAATTTCTTGTCGGTCAGCATCCTGGTAATATCCAACATCGTGGTTGATGGGCGATCTAATAGCGCTAGGATGGTGTAACGCAAGATGTATTCAAGGCGCGGCCCCCATGACTCGCCGAACATACGCTTCAAAACGCCGATGACTTCGGAGCTGATGTTGGTCTTTTGGTTCGGGTTAGTCACTTCCAGTGGGTTGAAACCTAGTGGATAGGCAGTGTCAGCCGGGTTGAAATAGACTACGTCTTTTAGACGGCTGCCAGGGATAAAACGCATGTTACTGGTCGCAAAGTCGCCGTGCGGGTCGATGATAGCGTAGCCCTGATTATGGAATATGTCACTAAGTGCGAGCAGTTCCAGCGTGCCGGTCTTGCCTGCCCCGGTCTGGCCGATAATATAAACGTGACGCGAACGGTCTGAGCGCAGCATGCCGAACTGGTGATTGATGCCGCGGAAATTGGTCATTCCGAAAGCACTGATATTCTCATCGATGGCCGGATTACCGGTAAGGACCGGCAGCTTGGCCGGCGGTTCGGCGTTCTTGTTGCTGGCCCAGACAACGTTCGGCGTTTCGACGTTGGTGTGCGGCAAATGGAAGACGCTGGCCAGTTCTTCGATGTTCAAAATGTAACCGAAATCGTTAAAAGCGCGGGCCCTATAAGCGGCCAGATCTTCTTTTTTGAAACTTGCACTGGTCATTTTAAAACCGTTCAAATTAGTACTGTTGAACTGTTTGAAAGTACCGACTATAGCCTGCATGCGCAAGCGGGCGTTGGTGACGCTCTCCCCCAGATATACCAAGCGGATTTTGACCTGATAGCCTAATTTCGTGGCTTTCTTTTCGGCTTCGGCTATCCGGGTTTTTTCGCGTTCGGTCAGTTCCTTGGTTGCGCCGAAAACGGAAGGCTTGCCAGCCTCAGGCGGACGCCAGAGGGCTTCAAATAGCCCCAAGAACCAAGTTAAATCAAACTCGCCAAATACGAAGGATTTACCCTTCTTGACGCTTTGGATCCAGCTGTCGGACGCTTTGTGCCAATCGTCGGCTATCGGACGGGCAAGGATTTGAATCCAAACCTCTTCGCCGGTCGATTCCAATTTGGCTAAGGCGCCGGTGATGCCGGCCAAGGGGTCGACCTCGAAATTAGTAAAGGTCTTGATCGGCAACATCTCACTGTCAGTCAAGGTTACCTCGGATGAATAGACGACACTATGTTCGTATTCGTGAGCGACGTAATCTTCATCGGCAGTGCGAATCTGGACGGTAGGATACTGTGAATATATCTGGCCTTCGATAAAACTTCTAAGCGAACGCGGTACCCAGGCATAAAAGCGTATTTGGCCGTTGACAGAGGCAATCTCGAAGCTGAAGTGTTCTTGCACTCCAGCGTTTAACTTCAGTTCGTTTTTGTCCCGCAAAATACCGTGAAGACTGGCAAAAAGCTGCTCGGCTGCCAGCTCGCTTTTGTCGTTGGTCCGCGGTATTTCTAATAGCAGCAGGTCGCTTTCGATGTTCTTTAGGGCGTCGACATGGCGGTAATTGCGCCAAGTCAGAAACGCTAATATCAGTATGACCGGAAGCCAGACATACCATTGTAAAAGCAAATCAATAGTCGATAACACCATGTCCATAATTACCCTTTCATTGTCTCATTTAAGGGGCAACTTGGCAACGATGGTTTGATTATTCTGATTTTTGAGCCAGGGCGTAAGTCGCTTTGGCGACGCGCTTGAATTGGTCTTTGCTTTGCAGATTCAATAAGATAGTAGTTTCTTTGACTTGGCGGCTTTTTAGGACTCTTTTGACGATTTCGTCACGGTGCAGGGGGCTCGGTGATTTTTTAAGGACGTCGGCGATAATGTCGGCGACTGTTCCCTTGTTGAATCCCCAGCTGTCGAGCGCGTAAATCCCGCGGCCGATCAAAACGAAACGGGAATCTTTGATGAGTTCGTTATGGATTGCCTGAGTGGTGACGTCTTTGCGCTTGAAACTGCTGCCCTTGATTGAAGCTGCGATTTCCGAGAAGTGCATCGGTTTGCCGTTGTCTTCCAAGATGACGTAGATTTTGTCACGGATATTCTTGGGGTTGACGGTCGGCCATTTGATCAGTCCCCAGTTGTCCTTCAGATGGGCTAACAGTTTGGAAACGCTAGCCAGTGCTCGGACATAATCAGGATGTTGATAAGACAGTTTGTCGTGTAATTCTTCGATCGTCAGTGGTTCGCCGTGTTTTTTGATGGCGGCGACGATTTGATCGACTTCGCTGCGGATCTTCTTGTCGTCACCGTATTCGCGGATGCCGACGCTTTGGAAGTAATTGTCATTACCTTCGACAACCGTCAATTTTGGTGCCAGTTCGGCGATAAAGCCGACTCGGGCGCGGTCTAGTTGGCTACTGGTACCGCCGAGAATCTTGTCAGCCAGGTCCTGGACGCGAGCGACGCGGCCCATTTCGGTCAGATTGCGGATGAATACTTTTTCAAGATTGCTTACGGTGTTGATTTTGCCGCTTTCAGCAGCTGTTTTTAATTTGGTTAAAATCGCTTTTTCCAGTTGGCGTACGCGTTCGCGCGTGATGCCCAACAGCTCGCCTATTTGCTCTAGTGTTTCGCGGCGATCGAATAATCCGAAGCGTCGAGTAATAATCTCGCGTTCGCGTTCTTGATCGATTATGGCCAAGATATCATTGACACTGGCTTGTAGATCTATGGTTGGCTCTTTCTCTGGCATGTCGGACATTGTCTTTTCTTTCTTTCTGTCCACCTCAGAAATATCCTTTATATTAAGTTATGTTAAAAATTATAAAACATTATTTTTATAAAGTCAAATACTTTATATGCTGGACTCATTATAGCATGAAATAGACACAAAATGTAAATAGTTGTGTGAATCTGTTTATGCTTATTTTTTGGCCTTTTTTCGTATAAACCGGCGCTTTTTTCCGGTGGTAGCGGCTTCTAGAAGCTCTTTGGCTTTTTCGAACGTGATACTTTTTGGATCGGTGTCTTTCGGGATTTTGGCATTCTTTGTTCCGTCGGTCACATAAGGTCCGAACCGTCCGTTTAATACCTTGATACCATCGCCGAAATCGGCGATATTTTTGGCGGCTTCACTTTTTAGCTTGGCGTTATACAGCTCCAGAGCCTCGTCCAGAGTTATAGTGTGCGGGTCGTATGGTTTGATGCCGACATTCAAATCACCGACTTTTATGAAGGGCCCGAAACGTCCGATATTTGCCTTGATATCGACTCCTTCCGGCGTTTGTCCGACGGTGCGCGGCAATTTGAAAGCGAAAAGCGCTTCTTCTAAGGTAACCGTTTCAACTTTGCGCCCGGCCGGCATCGGCGCGAACCTTGGTTTTTCGTCTTTATCGTCCGAGTCGCCTAACTGGACCATCGGCCCAAAACGGCCGATGCGGGCAAAAACCGGTTTTTTCGTAACGGGATCGATGCCGATTTCACGGGCTTTGGCGACCGAACTGCGATCGATGTCACCCGAAGTTTCGATTAATTTGTGAAATGGCGTATAGAATCCCTCTAACATCGTATTGCGGGCCAGGGCGCCGGCGGCGATTTTGTCGAATTCAGCCTCGACTTTGGCGGTAAAGTCATAATCGACGATCTGGTCGAAGTGGCCAACTAAAAAGTCGCTTAGGACTTCGCCGGCCGAGGTCGGCACTAACTTGCCCTTATCCGAACCGGTTTTTTCGGAAATGACTTCGCGCTTGATGTCATTGTGTGACAGGTTCAAGCTAATCACGTCGCGCGGATTACCCTCGTTTTCGCCTTTCTCGGCGTAGCCGCGAGTCAGTACCGTGTTGATGATGGTCGCATAGGTCGACGGCCGGCCGATACCTAAATCTTCCAGCTTTTTGACCAGGCTGCCTTCGCTGTATCTGGCAGGCGGGCGGGCAAAAACTTGTCGGGCATTGGCGGTTTGTAGCGATAAGCCGTCGCCTGTTTTTACGGCAGGCAGCAACGATTCTTCTTTTTTGTTCGCGCCATAGATTTTTAGAAAACCGTCAAAGATAACGACCTCGCCTTTGGCCTCGAACACCAAGTCATTGGTCGCCTGCTCGGTAGTGATGCTAATGGTAATAACGGTCTTTTCCAATTGAGCCGAAGCCATTTGGCTGGCAAGAGTGCGCCGCCTGATTAAATCGTATAATTTTTGGTCGTATTCGTTGCTGCTAGCTTTTTCCTGGCGGATATCAGTTGGGCGGATGGCTTCGTGGGCTTCTTGGGCGCCGGCACTTTTGGTTTTATATGCTCGCACTTGGCCGTATTTTTCTCCGAAAGTGCTTTTGATATAGTCGGCTGCTGCGGCAATAGCCTGGCCGCTTAGGTTGACCGAATCGGTGCGCATATAGGTGATTTTACCGGCCTGATACAGTTTTTGGGCGCTGGTCATGGTCGAACGGGCGCTAAAACCAAGCCGGCTGTTAGCCTCCTGTTGCAATGTGCTGGTAGTAAACGGCGCTGCCGGGTTTCGCGTTGACGGACTGGTGGTTATATCTGATACTTCGAATTTTGCGCTTATCAGCGTTTTAAGGAAGGCTTCGGCACTCTCTTCGGTGTCAAATTTTTTGGACAATTCGCCTAAAATGATGTCGTTACCGTGTTTAAATTCGGCCGTTATTTTGAAAGAGAAAGAATTTTCAAACTTTTCGATTTCACGTTCGCGTTCGACTAGCAGCCTAACAGCTGGTGATTGGACGCGTCCGGCCGATTTGCCGCCCGGGACTTTTTTCCAGACGACCGGTGACAGTTCAAAACCGACTAATCGGTCCAAAATCTGGCGGGCCTGTTGGGCGCGGACTAGATCCATATCGATAGTCCTGGGATATTTTACGGCCTCTTCGATGGCATTTTTGGTAATTTCATGAAAAACGATCCGTTTGGTAGTTTTCGGGTTCAGTTTTAGTACCTCGGCCAAGTGCCAGGCTATGGCCTCGCCTTCGCGGTCCTCATCGGTCGCTAGCCAGACGGTGTCGGCATCCTTGACAGCTTTTTTCAGTTCGCTGATTATTTTCTTTTTCTCGCTGTCGATTTCATAGATCGTCTCGAAACCGTTTTTTACGTCGATTGGCGGTTTGCCGGCAACCTCTTTTTTGGCGATGGCCCGGATGTGGCCGATGCTGGATAATACTTTAAAATCACCGCCCAGATATTTCTCGATGGTTTTTGCTTTGGCTGGAGACTCGACGATAACTAAATTCTTGGTCATAATTCGTTAGTGTTTATATTTAACACAATGTCCCATACTACGCAAATTGTTTTGTTTTGTAAACCATGACATTTTTTCGGCAAAGAATTATCTCAGAGTCCATTGGTTGCCACCGAGGGCGCGGACGGTACCGGATATTTCCATCATGGTCATTACGGTAGAAAATTCGCTAGCCGTGAGGTTGGATTTTTCTTGTAGTTCGTCGCCGTCGCGGATACCTTCCGTTAGCAGATTGATGACGATTGATTCTGACTGGTTAGAACCCAGAGGTAATTTGGTTTGTGGCCTCAGCAGTTCCGGCGCGATAACTTCTAAAACGTCCTCGGCGCAAGTTATCGGGTGGGCGCCCTGTTTTAACAGATTATTACTGCCGGCCGATAAGGGGCTGGTGATATTGCCGGGCACGACGAATACTTCCCGGCCTTGTTCAAGGGCATGTATGACCGTTGAAAGCGTGCCGCTGCGAGCGGCGGCTTCGGTGACGATGACGGCATCCGCCAAGCCGCTAACTATGCGGTTACGCGCCAAAAATTGAAAATCGCGAGCCAGCGTACCCGGTTCGTACTCGCTGATAATTGCTCCCCTATTGTTAATATCGTGCGCCAGGTCGCGATTGGTCGCCGGATAAATTATGTCGACGCCGTTCGCTAAAACCGCCAGTGTTGTCCCGCCGGCGTCCAGTGCTGCCCGGTGCGCGATACCGTCGACGCCTAGTGCCATGCCGCTGACGATAACTACGCCCCGTAAAGCCAAGTCGTAGGCTAGTTTATATGTAACTTCCCTGCCATAAGAGGTGGGCTTGCGCGTGCCGACGATTGCGACCGTAGGTAAACGCGATGATGGCAGTTTACCGGTAAAATAAAATACTTTCGGGCAATCGGCAATAGTACATATAATCTGAAGGTATTTGCTGTCTTGGGGCGATATTGTATTGATTTTCATATATTTTGTTACAAAATGTATTGACTTTATGTCAAATACGTGCTAAAATCCTCGTAGTTGGTTTAATTGCGAGATTAACCAAAAGCACCTTATACCCCCTATTCTAACTTATGTTAGGGTACATGCAATGTGTTTTTAAGGTAGATTACCCTCCATCTTTAAGGACTTATGCTTCGAGTATAGAACATTGTGTGTATACTAACCCCTTTAACCAACGGACATCTGCGATTCGATCGAGATAGTAACCGTATACCCCTGGGTGGTGTTAAAGGGTAAAACGTGCCCACAGTGATGCCCACCCTTACTGCGGGCACTTTTTATTTCCCGGGGTTTTGGAAATGCAACACTTTACATATAGTTAAAAATATGACAATATATTATCGTTACATACGCTTGCGTGTGTAAAGATCTTACAGGAAAGAAGGATTGATAACCATGTTGTTTGATTTGAGCTGGGCTGAATATCTGGTTTTAGCAATGGTTGCGTTTTTGATTTTTTACCATACCATATCAAAAATGTCTGACAAGAATTCTTCAAAGTATGACTTTGAAGATTCCTTGGTAACTATCGGAATAGTTTTCGCAAGCGGAGGATTCTTTGCGAGCTTTTTGCTATGCTACCCTCTGCATCGATTTGTCCCGTATGTTACGCCGAAGGCAAACGCAGTTGTAACTTCTTGGATTGTCTGTTTTGGACTATCCTTTGTTGTTATCGGCATTATTAGCCGCCTGTTAAAAACACGATTAGGAAAAGCCTTTGTCAAGGCGATCCAAGCCATCCTCTTTCCCTATTAACACCCTCTTTACGAGGGTGTATTTTCTATCCTAAATATTGACAAAACATAAACAATATGATAATATGTAGGCAGTTACATATTCATACATATGTAATGAATTATTTATAAGAGAGGATGTGTTTGTCTTGTTGACAGCACCGACACCGGCTAATATCGATCTGATATGTATTATCACATTGGTCGTCTATGGTCTGGTTCACTGCAACCGTTTTTTTCGCGGCAGCAGAACTTTCGAAAAGACGGGCGATTTTTGCCTGACAGCTATCCTTTGGTTAATAGCCGCCTGGATATGGTTTAACCATAGAACGGTTGTAATTACCACTGACGGCATAGTCTACAAAGGAGTCCCGGAAAAAATCTTTCTGTACTGTATGATTGCCAGCGTAGCATTCTTGCTAATCAGCAAATTCATGACAAGACCCAAGAAAGAAAAACCCGCGAAAAATTAGCGTCCCCTTATAATACCTATTCTCATGACACCCCCTCCCAGGGGGTGTTTTTCATTTGATATATTATGCAAAATATGTCAGAATCTAGTTATTGTGCGCCCTGCGTGCAAAGAAAAAATTAAAAAGGTGGCTGATGGTATGTTCATAATTCCGGTAAAGTTATTGTTTGCCCTGCTTGCCGTCGAAATAATTTTGGGAATGGCTATAATCGATACTGTTTCGAATTACGTGCCTTATCCTTTCGACACAAGTAAATGGACTCGCGAAGACTACGTCCGCTACGCGGAAAAATGC
>JAXDCN010000033.1:0-7577 GCA_034677945.1 Saccharimonadales bacterium (SeqCode) | reverse complement strand
ATCCGATAACTGACGAAATTCATGCTATCGGCTGCGTAAATTCTTCATTCAGGGGCAATGACGGTATCAAAACCACGGCGGCCGATTTGGCGCTGTTTTTGGCCGAGTTGCATACCGGTCAGATATTGACTCAGCAAACTAGCCGCAATTTGCTGATCAACGCCATGGGACGTAATATTTATCGAAGCGGTATACCGGCCGGCATAGGTAGTGCGACGGTTGCCGATAAAGTCGGTTTTATGGACGTCCTGTTGCATGACGCCGCAATCGTTTACAGCCCGACCGGGACGTACGTACTGGTAATTATGTCTAGCGGTTCCAGTTGGTCGACGATTGCCGATTTGGCCGGCCGGATCGAGGCGCTTCGTAATTAGTAATAGCCGAAGCGACCGTAAGGTGTTATAAATATAGATATGGAAAAGCAGCGATCCAGTAAACGTCAAAGAGAACTTTTGAATTTTGTAGACAGTTTTATCCAAGGGCACGGTTACGGCCCAAGTTACCGCGAAATTATGCGCGCGCTTGGTTATAAATCGGTTTCGACCGTGGCGGTTCATATTGACGGCTTGATAAACCGCGGCTATTTGCGCAAAGGACCTGATAATTCAGCCCGGTCGCTGGAAGTAATAACCACGCGCCTAAGCGAGTCGCCGGTAAAAACGGTGGCTACGCCGGCTCAGGAAAAGTGGTTGGTCAGTGCTATAAATGACAAGTTTGAAACTTTGGACGAATCACAAAACCAAGAAATTCTAGATGAAATCTATGTTTTGATCGGTGCTCTGAAAATCTTGGGGCTAGACGGCGCACATGTCGCCATGAAAACCCGCCTGACCGAATATTTGAAATCACATAACAAAGCCTAACAGTTGACTAATCTAAGGTGTTAAGCATATAATATCCTTTGTTCACCATTCCGCCGTACGGCGGACCGGCGTAGCTCTTCGCCGTACGGCGAAGGTGGAGCAAGAAGATGTTTCATGTATATGTTATTTACAATTATGAAGCGCGCAAGTATTATGTTGGGCAGACTGAAAATGTTAAGCTAAGGCTAGAACAACATAATAATCATACTTTTAAATCTTACACATCCAGATTTCCTGGCGAATGGAAATTGATTCATCTAGAGTCAGTTTCCACTCGTTCGGAAGCACTGAAAAGAGAAAAAGGTCTCAAATCAGGTAGCGGACGAGAGTACATCAAATCAATTATTCCGGCGTAGCTGTTCGCTGTCCAGCGAAAGCTAAGGTGGAGCAAGAATAGTTTATATTCCGGCGTAGCTCAATGGTGGAGCAAGAAGCTGTTAACTTCGAGGTTACTGGTTCGAGTCCAGTCGCCGGAGCCAAGGCATAATGTATGAAGTCAGAACTGTTAATTAAGTTCTGATTTTTTGTACCCCAAGATAGAGTTGAAACCGCTGGATAATTTATACTTACTTGCTATGAATGACGATGGGGTTGTTAAAATCTGTGTTATCAATGATAATGTTTGCTTTTGCTTGTGGTTTGCATTCGTCGTAGTAAATCTCTTGGCTGGCAATATATCGGTTAATGTATTTTTGGCGAGCTGATTCAAGGTCTCCTATCCGATCAGTATCACGAACAGAGCCACGCTCTATTGCCGTCTTGTCTGATATATCTAGTAGTACTGTATAGTCCCAATATTCACGGAACTCAGGACGTTGGATAAATACTCCATCAATGACAAATATTGCGTTCGAAGAGGTATTTTTAGTGATGATGCTTATCGATGTGTCGGTTTTGTAATCAAATATTTTAGCTGTATACATGCCACTAGACTTTATAGGTGCAAGCAGGTGTTTGATAATGCCTTGAATATCAAAAGTATCTTCGTAGCAGCCCCTTGCCTGGTTTTTCTGCCACGAGCGGATTGATCGTGGTTGAAAGAAGTCATCCAATGAAACCCTAATAATTTCTCGATCAGATTGCTTTTGGAGTGTGGTCGAAAGGCTATCTGCAAACGTAGTTTTGCCCGAAGCATCCTTGCCATCTATCCCAATTAACATAGGCACTGATGTTTCTATGCTTAGGATATTGTATGAAATGAGTTTTAAGATACGCTGCTGGGCTTTATTCATATGTGTAATTATACATCGCCGTGTCTTCGCTCGGTCGCAATACAAATCGAATCCTGCTTGATTGTAGTTATAACTTCCTCTATCACTCTGAGCCAAATTAAGAACCCAGCGTTAGCTTGGGTTTTTAATTTGGCTCCGATGCGCTGCATTCCGAACCAGTAACTCGTCAGCTCGTCTGGCGATAGTTAATGGTCGGCGTAGTGCAGTGAAACAAAAATGTGTTTACATATTTTTGTGAGCAAACGAAGGAGCGGAGCGATGTCCAGTCGCCCTGGCCAATATACGCAAACAAAATACTAACAAAGTTTTAGTTTTGCAAAACAGGTATAAAACATAACTCATTATGTGCCTGATATCAATTTTGCATGTAAAACAACTTTTTCAGCTTCGTTGTAACAAGTTGATAAGGTTAATATCTTATCGTTCTTATCTGGAGGCGTTTTAAAATTATATATACTCCTGCCAGTGATTAAATCTAAAAACGATTGGAATTCCCCTGCTTTGTTAAATGATGTTTGCAAATAATCATCTGTTGTTTTTATTCGATATACGGAAAATACTTTCCATTTTGTCTCTTTTTTCTCTGCATATACTCTTATAATATAATTATCCGCCTTTGAATACCAGTCATGACTCAGTGCATTTTTCATTGACCCAAACATAGTTCCGTCAATCCTAGCATGCGCATATATAATTGTATTTTGGTCTAATTTATCAATATTATTTCTATAATCCATGAAAACCCAGCCCGATTGGTTATGGCTTTTATCAAAAGAATGGGTTAAATAGTATTCATTATTTTTTGATTGGACGAAGGGATAGTTTATACTGGTACCGGGTACTTTTAACCAGCCTTTGGTATCTGTATTAATATTTTTTAGTTTTTCAAAATCAATTCCTGATTTTTTAACAATTTCGTCTAAGGCAGTTATTTGTTTATTTGTTTTTGCAGAGTCCGAGCCCCATAAAATAATGTTGAAAATAGAGTATGATAGCAAAATCAAAAAAATAGCACCGATGGCAAAAGCCACGATAGTTTTGCATTGTTTTCTATTGTTTTTTACTATCATCCCTTATAATAAATTCTACGCTATTTTTAGTTTTATTTATTGATTATGTTATTTTTATAGCCTAAAATATAATTATGGTAATAAAATACACTAAGAAGAAGTTGTTTAATATTGGAAAAATTATTTTATGTGCAACCCTACTAATTGTAGGGCTTATTAAGTTCAACAATGTAGCGGCTTTAAGTGCCAGCATGGTTAAGGTTAACGGCATTTTTGTCCTTGACTCTGACAACCCGGCTTACGAAGCCACCAACGGTTATAATCCAGATCATGGAATTATGGGAGTATCGTATAATACTACGAATAATACTTTAGATTTAACTAGCGCATCAATCGAAAGTATTTATGCGAATGGCGATCTTACTATAAACGTGAACAACAATAATGCAGTCGATGCAGTAACTTCCAACATAGCGGTTGAGGCAAGAGGCAATCTAAAGGTAATCGGTAGCAACGGCTCGTCACTGAATATTGCTGCAATGAGCGCTGATGATAGAGCGATAGAAATATCAACCGGATCGACTCTAACTGTTGGTGATTCTAGTAGTCCAGAGAACTTAATATCTTTGAATATTCAACGTGGCCGTAACGTTAATACCGTTGGCAATACTGTAGTTGTGGCTGGTAACACTTATAACTACACCGAGCCCGGCCCTGGTGGTCCTGGTGGCCCAGGTGAACCTCTTCCTGGAATGCCACTTACCCTATCGATCGGTGGGACGGTAGTAATTGACGAGACAGCAGATCCTCAAATTACATCAGATTCTGGCCCAGGTTGGAGTATCTCACAGGGGTTTATGGGAATTTATCAGCTAAATATTGACACGGGCGTTACTCTTGATTACATATCCGGAACTGGTGACGGAGCTCTCTCAATAAATGGCGATGCCAATATCAGTGAAAACGCTAATGGTCTATCAATTGATATGGCCGGTAGAGTAAATATATTTGGTGGGATGAGTGATTCAGCAGGCGATCTGACTTTAGCTGGCGGTATTTATACTGAAGGTACGTTTAGTACCTATGATAGAGATTTCACCTTAGGGTCAACTGATTTCCCAACCACAAGAGGGGTGTCTGCTAGCGAAGTAGAAGTTAGCATGGGCAATCTGACAATTTACACGACCGGTACGGCTTTAGATTATTTTAATCCTATGCCAGCGGAAGGCGAGGGACTGATAGTAAAATCAAGCGCTGGCAGGCGATTGAGTGTTGAGGCTAGCGACATTGCCACAAATAACGTACTAGACGTGATTGTGTCTGGCGGTGGCTCGATAGACTTAAACTACTCTACTTCTTTAGGAGCCTTCACTCCTCAATCATCGTATTGGCCATGGACAGATATGACTGGAACGGAAGAAGAAAATCCGTTGCCCATTACCGTAACTTGCACAGAAGGGACGAGCACAACAGAAAAGTACAAGATGACAAATGGAGCTAATAATTTCTTGCTGGAATCAACGGCTGGAACGCTCTATCAACTTGGGTGGAACATACCTGGCGCGGAAGATTCAATCGTTACAAACGGTACGGTTAGGATTATCTCCGCAAATGGTTACAGATTTACTTCAGATGGGTATACTGATTATTCGATTGAGGCGGGCAGTCAAGTCACCGTCGAGCTCTTGCCTGACTATGGCTATCAATACGTGTCTGGTGGGTTAAATGGCAATGAAACAATGCCAGAAGAAGGTAAAGGTTCATACACATTCACTATGCCAGATGGACATCTACACTTGAGCGCTATCTTTGAACCAAAATCCGACATCGTAAATGTTAACGATGATGCGATTAAATCAGCCACCATCAGCATGCCAGCTGACCAAATTAAAGGTAACGCTGAATTGACGATTAACGACGACACGACGATTAATGAAGATGGATTTAAAAAAGCTGCAGGCAGTCTTAAGGTAGAGGATTATCTCGAACTCGATTTAAATGAAGTGATTTATAAAGGCACTACGGCAGATTCATGGAAAACGCCAGTTACAGAACTTAGCGAAAAAATGACCGTAAATCTTCAACTAGCCGATCAATTAAAAGGCTATACTGACTACACGGTTCTGCGAGATCATAATGGTACAATCACAAAATTAGATAGTACCTATGATTCAGCAACCGGTATTCTGTCATTCCAAACTGATGCATATTCTGACTATGCTATTGCTCATGGTGAAACAACAACTAACCCAAATACTTATGATGGCATCATAAGATACTTTGTTATCGGCTTTTTCAGTGTTGCTGGGCTAATTGCATCAATTACTTATTTAGCCAAGAGCAAGCTTCAATATCGGTAATAAAAATAATTATAATTTTGCGTTACTGTATATCAAAAATTCATGGATGATAAACTAGAAATAACAGTTGAAAAAACTATTGAGGCGCTTGCTAGGATTGAGCGTTTTATTGAGAAATATGGCGAAAAGCTTGACGAAGAAAGTATCACTAAAATATCTAAAAAGGTCAAAGAACTTAAAATTACGGTCGATAATCTAAAAAGCTAGCTTTTTGTCCGTGACCTGTGTGCTGAGCCATAGAAAAACACCCCCGAAGCGGGGTGTTTTTCTATGGCTATCGCTGATTGAACCCTAGCCAGTAACTCGCCAGCTTGCCTGGTGATAGTTACTGGTTCGGCGTAGCGAACGAAGCAAAAGTAAGCACCGTAGGTATTTTCTTTTTCGAATGAGTGGAGAAGGCCTTCGCTGTACCGCGACGGCCGCTGCCCAGTCGTCACCAAAGCCATGTATTTTACTGGGCAGCTCAGTAAGCGCTAATGAAAGTTAGGTTTTGTTATACTAAAAGCCATGAACACAAGTGACCGAAATTTTAAAAACGTAGATGAGTATATATTGAAATCTCCATCCGAAGTGCAAGATATTTTACAAAGAATCCGGGCTGTCATAAAAACCAATGCCCCTGGCGCTGTTGAAACTATTTCCTATGGGATGCCGGCCTACAAACAAAATGGTAAACCCTTGGTGTACTTCGCGTCATTCCCTAACCACATAGGTTTTTATGCAACGCCACAAACTCATCAGGAATTTTCTAGTGAATTGTCTAAATATAAACAAGGCAAAGGGTCAGTCCAATTCCCGCTAGACCAGCCGATACCTTACGACCTTATCTCTAGGATGACAGCGTATAAAACGAAAATCCTAGCTGAACGGTCGCTTAGAAGAAGAACCTGAATACTTCAAGTCCGATAATATACTGCCAAAAATTAATTTTGTTCGGGCAACTAGGTGGGCCGGTGAGGTATTGTATTTGCGAAATACCTTCACATCTAAATGGATGACTCGGGAAAAGTGGGAGAAATGATAATACAACCAATATTACCAAAATAAACCCGATGCTAATTAAAATTACTTTGTTTTGTTTTTTCATTACTGCCCTCCAAGATATTATAAAATTTATGATATCACGAATAAATTACCATAACGACCAAGGTTTAGTATCAATCGCGCTATGATCTCTGTCTGTTAAAATACATGCAGATATGGATGAGATAAATAAAGCGGCGCAATTAGAATCTCTGGGCTATGATGCCTTCTTTGAAGCCTGTCGGGTAAAATTAGGGGTTAACATTGATTGCCTAGCCAGAGTTATAGCGGAACATAGGGGCGCTTATGAAATAGTCGGTATAGACGGCGAACACCGCGCGACGGTGCCTGGCAAATTCATGCAGGACACTTTTTGCCGGGAGGATTATCCGGCTGTCGGCGACTGGGTGACAATAAGGGACAACGACGAAGACGTAAAAATAATCGAGGCTATTTTGCCTAGACAAAGCTTTTTGCGTAGAAAATATAGCGGCAAAGATGAATCGCAACTGATTGCTGCCAATGTCGGAGCGGCTTTTATTGTCGGGTCGCTGGATCATAACTATAACATTAATCGCTTTGAGAGATATGTCGTCCTTGCAACAGAGGGCGGCGTCTGGCCTGTTATCGTTTTGAACAAGTCTGATTTGATTGACGAGGCTGAATTATCTGAAAGAATCGAGCAACTAAGCCAGCGGTTTATTGGCGTCGATATTTTACGCACCAGCACTCAGACCGACGATGGCCTAGTGGACCTTGTAAATTATATACAAAAAGGAGTGACGTATTGCTTTTTGGGATCTTCCGGAGTCGGGAAGTCGTCTTTGATTAATAAATTGCTAAACCAAGATTTAATCAAGACGAAAGAGATGGGCAATAAAACCAAGAGAGGTCGCCATACTACGACTGCTAGGCAAATGTATTTCATGGACGGGGGCGGAATAATAATCGATAACCCAGGCACTCGCGAAGTCGGGGTTGTTGATTTTGACGCCGGTTCGAGAGAAGTTTTTGTAAATATCGCAGAACTGGCTTGCCAGTGTAGATTTAATGATTGCAAGCATGTGAATGAAAAAGGCTGTGCCGTTT
>JAXDCN010000032.1:0-7378 GCA_034677945.1 Saccharimonadales bacterium (SeqCode) | reverse complement strand
ATCGAAGGCGAAGTCGTCGACGAGAAATAAATATATCCAAAAGATTATTGCTAAAGCCGCTGGCATCAAGCCAGCGGCTTTTATGCCACACATTGAAAATTATCGTAAATATAGTATAATTAGCATTAGACTACTCTATATCTAGAGGTAGCACCTCATTACATATATATTCCAAATACTTGAATAGAAAGAAGGTGGTTAAAACGGATGCGTTTTTACGTGATTTAAAGGCCGACTGGTGGAAGTTGGCTAACCTTATTTCGCTATCAAGGTTGGTAGCTTGCGTCGCGCTTGTTGCGTTGATAATCTTTTTCCCTCACAATATCGTATCCCTATGGATAGCTTTCATATTAGGTTGTTACTGCGTAGTAACAGACTGGCTGGATGGACGCGTGGCTCGTGCAAAAGGCGAGGTCACCGACCTGGGCAAAAGGTTGGATCAATATTCGGATAAAATTTTTATCTTGCTGACGCTGTTTGCAATTGGTGTAAAAATTTATCATTGGGTATTCTGGCTACTTGCATTCATTGCTATCAGAGAGATTGATGTCACTATTCAAAGAGTGCGCGCCAATAAGGTTATTGCTGCAAAATTAAGTGGCAAAATCAAAATGGTCTGTCAATCCATAAACGTTTTATGGCTGCTTTGGCCGTACGGTGTTTTTGGCAACCCTCTAATGGCCGCTTTAACTTGGTTGATATCATTGACTACTGTAGTAGTTACCTATTGGTCATGGTATGACTATCGAACGAAAAAATTCAAGAAGCATGCAATGTGATATTTTGTAATGGGGTTGGGCGGTTCCGTAAGGGCCGCCTATTTATTTTGCCGTTGCAATATTAATAGATATGTTTTATAATAATACAAAATCACCGCGAGGAGGTTTTGCTCTTACCCATCTATATTTCTATTATTGCCGTACAAAATTAAGGGGGGTGGTCAGATTGGCCGGATATGTCCGGGATTTCAAAACGTTCGTTGCTTATTTTATGCAACAATTGAGAGCAGATTGGAACAAAATACCCAATCTGTTCACATTCTTTCGAATCTTATTAAGCCCAGTCCCTGCATACCTATTACTCCAAGGCCAGGTCGAGACGGTATTTAGCCCAGTAGTTTATTGGTACGTTTTCGTTGCTGCTACGGACCTTGACGGTTTCATAGCAAGGGCACTGAATCAAAAAACAGAGTTGGGCAGAATGCTGGATCCTTTGGCTGATTTGTTATTAGCGATGACCATGCTTACCGCGCTGGGCATAACATCCAAATTGGATTGGTATCTTATCGTTTATGCGATTTTAGGCCAAATAACGATTGCAATCTATTTGGTCTATGCCAAAAGAAACGGCAAAGATGTCGGCGTCCTTTGGTCTGGCAAGGTTAAAACATTCGTTTTGGCATTCGCCATGGGGTTCTTGATCATGCCGCAGTATGGAGTATGGCAATTTATCTCAGAAAGTCTAGTTTTTTCATTGAAAATACTATTCCCGCTTTCATGGTTAGGCTATATTAGGAAATTCAGATGGTATTGAGCGGGCGGTCTAGGTTATATACCAAGACCGCTTTTTTCTTTGGTTTAAAACTGTTAGCACTCTTGAAATAAGAGTGCCAGTTTACTACAATGGTTAGAGATGACCCGCGCACATAATCCTGACACTCCGTAATCTGATTACAGACTACTCCGTTCACGATTATATGCGGGGCAGGCAACGGTGATTAAACATGACAAAAAGAGATTATTATGAAATATTAGGCATTAGCAAAAATGCTTCTGCCGATGAAATCAAAAAGGCCTACCGCAAGGCCGCTGTTAAATATCATCCCGACAAGGAAGGCGGCGACGAAGCAAAATTCAAAGAAGTCAGCGAAGCCTATGAAGTTTTAAGCGATAGCCAAAAACGCCAGCGCTACGACCAATTTGGTCACGCCGGAGTCGGTGGCAGCGGCAGTATGGGCGGCAATCCTTTCGAAGGTTTTTCAGGATTTGGCGGCCCAGGCGGCGGACAAAACATCCGCTTTGATTTTGGCGACGGTGGGTTCGGCGATATTTTCAGCCAGTTTTTTGGCGGCAATATGAGCGGTAACAACCGCGGCCCTAGGCGCGGACGCGACGTCGAAGCGACATTACAGCTGTCGTTCGAGGAAGCGGTTTTCGGCGTCGAAGAAAAAATCACGCTAGAAATGAATGACGAGTGTTTGCATTGCCACGGCACTACGGTTGAACCGGGCTTTGAGATGAAAACCTGTCCGACTTGCAAAGGCGCCGGCCAGACCAACCGTATTATGAACACGATTTTTGGGCCTATCCAACAGACTGCTACCTGCGAGACCTGCGACGGCCGCGGTAAGGTGCCTGAAAAAGTCTGTACGGTCTGTCGCGGCAGCGGCATCGAGCGCCGCAAAAAAACCATCAACCTGAAAGTTCCGGCCGGAATCGATGATGGTGCCACGATTCGTTTAAAGGAATACGGCGAGGCCGTCGGTAACGGTCAAAAAGGCGATCTTTACGTTCATATCCGCGTCAAAGCCCATAAACGCTTTACACGTGAAGGCGATATTATCTTGTCCGAACAGCATATTGGCATGGTCGAAGCAACGTTAGGTACGGAAGTCGACGTCGATACGGTTGACGGTAAAGTCCGCATGAAAGTTCCGGCCGGCACTCAGTCCGGCACTGATTTCAAATTATCGAACCACGGCGTACCTCACGTTCGAGGCGACCGCCGCGGTCCGCACATCGTCAGTATCATCGTCGATACGCCGACCAAGTTATCGAAAAGACAACGGGAACTATTAGAAGAGTTTGAAGGCAGAAAAAAACGCGGCCTATTCTAAAACAGTCACTTTCTCTTGGATGATATAATCAAGACATATAGTATTGATCGAAAAGGAGGTCTCGATGGCTCAAAAAGAACCGGAAGTAATCAAGCAGATGAAAGCCTCGGGCCTCGAAATTATGTACGCGCTTTTTCTGGGTTTGATAATAGCTTTATTTTTTGGACTCGGTATCTCGGCATTTTATGAAGCTCCCAAAGCACCGCAATACCCAACTACCTCAGTTATACAAACCAAGGAGGTGACCGAAGAACAAATTCAGGCCGAGAAAGACTATGAAAAGTCAATCAAGGCATACGAAAAGGAGTCCGCCACCTATAATCGTAATGTCTCTATGATCGCCTTGGCGCTAGCGGTGCTAGCCATGACGATCAGTTTGGCATTTCTAGGTGATATATTCGTTATGGCCAACGGCGTGCTGTTGGGCGGCGTATTCACCCTCATTTACAGTATGATACGAGGTTTCATGAGTGAAGATACCAAGTACCGTTTTATTATCGTATGCGTCGGGCTTGTAATTACCTTGGCGTTGGGCTATCTGAAATTTATTAAAAAGCCAAATCTACCCAAAGCCAAATAGACGCTTGAATTTATTGTGTTTTAAACCAATTTTCGGATACCAAATATTGACAATATCTGTAAAATATGATATTTTACAATAAATGAAAGCTGAACAAAATTTAGAAGGTTACAGAGGTATCTACCTTGAACGCAGCGGCAAAGATAGTAGGAGCCTGTCTGAAATTTTAGTTGCGCCGCCTGAACTCCCGCTCGACGAATCCCAAAAACAAGAAGTATATAAGTTTGAAAAAGACGTCTATAGCCATGAACTTGGAAACGGCATGACCGTGGACCAGTTGGTAAAGTCTCATAAGGGTGAAACGACGACTGCTCCGCGCTTTTTTGCCGAGGCATTTTTGAAAAACAAGGTCGATTTATCAGGTTTTAATAGCGAGAGCGGCGAACCATTGGAATTTTCCTCTTCAGAAGAGGTTTACTGCTGGCTGGCAAAACTTGCTCAAGCCCCTAAAACTGACAAAAAAGACGAAGATTTGTTTTCAAAAAAGTTTCTTAAGATGGCGCAAGAGAGTGCAACTTACTACAAAAAAATAGTTGCCGACGATCTTCTGTCTGGCGAAACACCGGATGATGCGACTTTGGATTATATGTCGATAGTTGTCAATCCTACGGAGATGATAAAAAATTCAATGTCTATGGTTGAAGCCAGAGGATTTTTACACGACATGCGTCTTCAATATAAAGAGGGTGGCGACCGGCTAGACGGCGCAAAGAGAGCTATTAGTGATGTTTATTTAGCCAAGGTTAATAATCTGGTCGTAAACGATATCATTACTCTGGAGCATCTTGCGGATCAGTCAAGGCTTATCGGCGATTCGGAAACCGAATTGGCGGCCGAATGCGTCGTGCCGGCTGCCTTCAATCGTGCGCTTGATTCGAACAGACTAAGGACGCTAAGGCGTTTAGATTACATTCGAAATGGTATAGGTTCGGACGAGAACGGCCAGCCTACATCTGTTGATAATGTTGTTATTCATGGAAATCGGTCGGAAAGGAACGAGGTTGATAAACAAGAGCCTCTGTTCAATCCTGAACAGCGAAAAAAAATAAAGTCATTCAAACTTACTCCGCAAGAGATGGTAGAATTCTACAGCCAGGTCCTTAAAAAGGGCGGGCTATTAAGTTCCGAAGATCCGAGCACCTGGACCCCGAAACGTCCGGAACGCGCGGCCGACGGGCTTTTTCAGGTAGTTATTAATCCTGAAGCAAGTAATTTCTCAATTGGCAACACAAGCGGCGTATATAAGGTTGCCGCGGAAAATCGTTCATTGTTTGACGTTATCGTCATAGGCGGTTTTCATGAACTCGAGCACGTAAACCAGGCGCAGGTAGATCGTGTGCTTGGCGAACAACTTAAAATCGCCAACCTTAGAGGCAAGCGGGTTAGTATGTATACGGAAAGCGGGGCTAATTTTAAGCAGCGGGAGGCCGAAATGGCTTTATTCGGCGAATGTAAGCCGATTGCTTTGGCCTATTCTCGGGCATTACAAGTGCTTGAGAAAGGTGGTGATACTTTTATGGCAAGCAAAGCGTTTTTCGACGAGAAACGTCGAATCCTGCCTGACAATCCTCCGGCCGAATTAGCCAAGGAAGCTGCCGATAGGGTGCTAAGGTTAGTGCGACATGGCGGTCTGGATTCGCAGTCTATGTCATATGCCGAAGAAATTATCCTTAATGACGAGTTACAGAACGCGCCTGAGGAAATTAAATCCAGGGCGATTGCCGTAACGAGCCTTGATTTAGTCGATCAAGTACGTCTGCATAAATATGGGCTGTTAGAATTACCGGAAGGCGTCGAAATTGACTGGACCGAGATTATCCTAAAACAGGCCGAACCGTATATAATGAAGGCATTATCAACTGATTAGTGATAGCTCAAAGTATTGACTATTTCATCAATAAATGATAAAATAATACTAGTGAATAAGCATAAACTAATTGGAACCACCGAATATGTTCGCTTGCCGGGTATCGGCAAGGCTAAATATTTGTCAGCCAAAATCGACACCGGCGCTGACAGTTCTTCGATATGGGCCAGCGATATCAAACAAGAAGAAAACACTTTATATTACAAATTGTTTGCGCCAGGCTCGGCGTATTATTCCGGCAAGCTCCACAAAACCGACCGTTTCAAGATTACTTCCGTAAAAAGTTCTTTTGGTCATGAGGAAATCAGGTATAAAGTAAGGCTTAGGATTGAAATCGGCGAGATTATTTATACTAGCTGGTTTACTCTTGCCGACAGGTCAAGGAATTATTATCCGATACTGATAGGTAAAAATTTTCTAAAAAACCGCTTCGTCGTAGACGTTTCAAGAAATTATCTCCAGAGTACCGATACCGGTATCAAACGAGTCTTAGTTATTACGGCACAACCCAAAAAAATGTCCGAGTTCTTGCAAAAAGCCAAAAAACGAAACAATTTGCAGGTGGCATACGAAACGGTCAACTTCAAAGATATATTGTTCGATATAAACGGTTATGCAACCAAAGTCGCTAACACGGCCGATGGCTGCAGGGACGTTTCTGATTACTCGCTTGCATATATCAAGTCGCACTGGAACTACCCCGAACAAGCTTCGACTCTGGCCGAGTATTTGCTTTACAAATCAAAGCCGTTTTTCGATCAGGAACTTAGAAACTATACCTCTAGGAGTAAATTGAGCGAATACATGAAGTTAGCCACCCACGGTATTGATATACCGCGGTCATTTGCCGGCTATCCTCAATTGCTTAAAAAGCAAATGGGTAAAATTACCGGCGTGATTGGCTTTCCTATGGTATTCAAGGCTGCTGAAGCCGATAGAGGCAGGGATAATTATTTCGTCGAGGACGAGGCTACATTGAACAAATTGATTGACGAAGTGCCTGAAAAAAGTATTTATATCATTCAGGCTTTTGTACCGAATGATGGTTTTTATAGGATAAACGTGTTCGGAAAAGATGCTAAAATGGCAGTTTTCCGCTCGAAATGTGAACATGAAGATCCTCTGAAGCAACATCTAAGCAAGCCTTCGGGCGGGTCCAATGCCAAAATCATTCCGATAGAAGACCTAGTGCCCGAAATAATGCAATTAGCCGTCCGCGCCTCGATATATATGAAGAGGGAAATCGCCGGCGTCGATGTTATACAAGACAAATCGACCGGCAAGTGTTATATTCTGGAAGTGAACAGTTCGCCGCAATTAAGAAGCGGAGCATATATTGAAGAAAAAGCGACCGAATTTGCCCGTTTTATAGACAAGGAGTTGAAGAGATAATCATGAAAATAGCTATTTTATCAAACGGCCCAGCCAATTATTCTACCAGGCGCCTCAAGGAGGAGGCTGCTTTGCGCGGGCACGAAGTAACGGTCGTGAAATATAAGGATTGTTACGCCTCGATTGAGCAAAACAATCCGACTGTAAGCTACAAAGGCAAGGATTTGGAAAAATTTGATGCTGTCATCCCTAGGATAGCTTCACATATGACCAGATACGGTACGGCCATAGTTCGTCAGCTTGAAATGCAGGGGATATACACCGTATCCAGTTCGATTGCTATTAGTCGCTCGCGCGACAAATTGCGCAGCTTGCAACTACTGGCCAAATCCGGGGTAGGCATCCCAAGGACAGTTGTTTCGCGTAACACTACGGACATCGACGACTTGTTAACCAGGCTTGGCGATATGCCGATAATCATCAAGTTGGCTCGAGGTACTCACGGCAACGGTGTAGTCCTGGCCGAGACGAAAAAAGCGGCCAAATCGGTGCTTCAGGCATTCTATCTGACAGACGATGAAGGTACGAATATCTTGCTGCAGGAATTCATTGAGGAATCGGCCGGGACCGATATCCGCGCCTTCGTTGTTGGTAGCCGAGTGGTTGCCAGTATGAAACGACAGAGTCTTGACGATGATTTTCGCTCTAATCTGCACAAGGGCGGTTCGGGAACGGCCATCAAATTGACCGAGGAAGAAAAGAA
>JAXDCN010000031.1:0-42573 GCA_034677945.1 Saccharimonadales bacterium (SeqCode) | reverse complement strand
CAATACCATATGTTCGGGGTAGGCGTTTTTTGCCAGCAGCTCCGATCCGCTGAAATAGTTAAAGAAACTAACGTACTTGAGATTTTCGACACTTTCTTTTAATGACGATACGATGAACAGAACGTACATGATAGTGACGACCCCGCCCGATAGCATGCTGGCCTTGCCTTTATCTGACATCAAAACCGAGAACAAAGTCGCCAGTGAATATACCGCCCAGGCAAAGAAAAACGCGCCGACCGTCGTCGTCAGAAAATTGTTAAACAGATAATCTACGTCATGAAGTTGTGCCAGAGGAATCGCACCCAGAACGCTAATTACGCAAAAGCCGATGGTTAACATCAATCCGGCAAAATACCTTTCAAAAAAAATCCTGATTCGCGATGTTGGCAATGAAGCGAGAGTTTCGATAGTCCCTTTGTCAATCTCATTCACACAAATATAGTTTGCAACCGAGATTACGTATGCGATCATCATTATTGGCCAAAGAAAACTCATGTATTCGGTCGACAGATAAGCTTGGAAGTTTGAAAAAGAAAGCATGCTGGGGTCCATGTTCATGGCCTTGAATAGCTCAGGCGGAAACGATTTGAATAATCGGTCAACCTCGGCAGCCTGTTCATGAAAGGAAGGGAATAGTGCTACGTACATTTCCAAAAAAACGACTGCCGAAATCGAATAAATTACGAATGATTTCCATTTATCGCGGAGCATCCTGGTTGCGAATACCAACATCATTTATTCCTTTCGTAAAATTTCAAAAAGATATCTTCCAACGAAGCATGCGTGAATTCCAAGTCGCTGACTTGATGTCTGCCTAGTTTTTTGAGTACTGGATTCAGATCTCCGCTTACTGTGATAATCAACCCGTTATTAATTGCCTCGACTTTGTCGACGCCGTCAATCTGAAATTCCGACACGTCAAATTTGTCAGTAAAATGGACCTCGACTTTATGGAGCTTCTTTTCGCCCAAAGTCTTTACACCTTCGACGGCCACAAGTTTGCCGTTCTTGATTATTGCGACGCGATCGCATAATTTTTCGACCTCGGGCAAATTATGGGAAGAAATGAATATGGTAGTGCCGCGGCTGCGCATTTCAAGCAATATCTTATTAATTTCGTTTTGCAGCAAAGGGTCAAGCCCGACCGTCGGTTCGTCCATAATTAATAATTTAGGTTGGTGCATCAAAGCTAATATCAGCCCTAATTTCTGTCGGTTGCCGGATGACAGGTGTCTGAATTTATTATTCGGCTCAAAGTCAAAACGTTCGATCAAATCATTAACGATAGTTGATTTTCCGCGCACGCCTTCAAAAAAATGAATATGGTCCCAGCCTGTCCAGTTATCGTATAATTTTACATTTCCCGGTAAATATCCAATATGTCTTTTTGCCTGGGCAGATTCCTTGGACATGTCGTGTCCGAAAACCGATAGTTTACCCGCGGTCGGCGAATTGAATCCCATCAGACAGCGAATAGTAGTACTTTTTCCGGCCCCATTCGGGCCAAGAAACCCGAATATTTCGCCTTTTTCTACTTCCAGACTGATGCCGTCAACCGCATGCAGGCGGCCAAAATATTTTTTAAAGTCTTTAATCGCGATTACGCCTGTCATAATTACATTATAAAGTACTCTTGGTAATTAAGTATGTATTCCATGATGCTAAGGCCGCTGTTAGGTAATTTTGGGAGCTGTCGTTTAAAAAAGCATGATTTGTCAAAATTTGATTATACTTATGCTATAATTTGATTATCTATAATAAAAACCAGCAAAGGAACAAGCAGGTGAAAAAAAAGAGCGTCAAAAAGAGCATCTCCAAAAGGGTATCGCTGGATAACGAAGCCATGACCATGACGATCATGATTGTCGTTACGGCGGTGCTGGCCGGCGGCGGCGTTTGGCTTTTCTTGAGTTAAAGCCAGCGTAAGTGCTGATTATAAACCAAACTCGGCTCGCGATTGCGGCCGAGTTTGCTATTTGCCGAATTCTCAATCCGTATGCTTGTAAACAGAGAATGTTTAATAGATAATTAAAACAAGGTAATTATGGCAAAGAAGGTCAAATCCAAGGTCCATCAAAAAGTCGGCAAGAAGCCGCCGTCTACTAAAAAGCCTAAAAATACTTCGCTAAATAATAAAAAATCCCAACAAAAACAAATCGGCTTTTCGGCATGGCATATAAGATATTGGCTAACGATGCTGTTACTGGTCGTAGCGGCTGTTTTGTCTTGGCAGTTGTCTCACTCGTGGTTGGTACGTTTGCCCTCAATGCAGGCAAAAACCTACCCGAAAGTCACGGTGTTAGGCGTGAACGTCGGCGGTTTGGATGATAATCAACTGGGCATCAGTTTGAATAAGTTGAAATCAGACTATGAAAAAAGAACCGTAACTCTGACCAATGACAAAGATATTTGGACTTTTGAATCCGGAAAATTAGGCGTCACTCTGGACACTAAAACAATCGAACAAGCTATCGTACGATTGAATGACCTGAATTTCATAGACAGCTACAGGTTATGGACCGGACAAATTAGTTCAGAAATCACCCCCTCTATATCGTCGGATATAAACAAGTGCATAGAGACGCTATCGGTTATTAATATTCCCGCAGTCAATCCTGTCGAAGCCTCGATATATTTTGACCAAACGGTAAAAATTAAACCTGACCAGGCCGGTGAAAAATTCAGCGCCGGGAGCACCTGCCAAAAATTGCCAGATCAATTATTGGCAAATAAATGGTCAAATCAAGTCAGCTTTGAAACTGTCCCAGCCGAGCTTACCAAGGCAAATCTTGAACCGAAATTACCTTTGATCCAGTCGCTTGTAGGGGAATCGCTGACATTAAAAAGCGGCAGCTTTACGCAAACATTGACGCCGGAACAGTTGCTGGCATTGTTGGATATCGTCAAAAAAGGCAGCGACGTGCAGGTTAGCTGGTCCAGTGCCAGGTTGGACGAACTTGTTAACGGTATAGCGTCAAAGATTAATACCTATGAAGGCGCGGCCTTAAGCGGTTGCCAATACTTGGTCAGTTACGGCGGCAACTGGCTGGACAAAGCGGCCGCCAAGAAGATATTGACCAATTTAGGTGCTGGCAGCCCGCGCACGTATACTTTGCCGGTTTCATACCATGCGCCGGTTACGGGGGTGACTAATCCGGTGGCACACGGCAATAGCGGTACGATATTTTTGACCTTTGACGACGGCATGAATTATGGCAACCAAATTATGAACTACGCGGCGTGTTACGGCGTCAAAGTAACTTTCTTTGAAATTGGGGAAAGGGTCTGGACCGACGCGGCCGCTTTGCGCCGGGCAGTCGCCGAAGGTCATGCCGTTCAATCGCACGGTCATTATCATGCCATCTATGATTACGGACAGCGCAGTTACGACTGGCAATATAATGACATTGCCCAGTCAATCACCGACATCCAAAGTGTTACCGGCGTTCGGCCGACTTATTTCAGGCCGCCCGGCGGCAACAGGAGTGCTAATACATATGCCGCGGCCAGTGCAAACGGCGTGAATCTTATTCTTTGGGGGGCATCGTCATCAGATACTTATTACTCCAGCCCGTCTGCGATTTGCAGCCAGGTCTTGGCGGGCGTTTTCCCTGGTGCCAGCGTGTTGATGCATTCGACCAAGCAATCAACTGCCAACGCCGTGCCGTGCATAATCGAAGGCTTGGCTGCCAGGGGCTATAACATGGCCGCACTGCGGTAAAAGCCGTCAATGTACTGATAGACATCGCAATAAAATAGCTTTTATGTGAAATATTTAATATACGCTTATAAATCCTTATAATATGATTAATACATCACTGAGGTTTTAGTGATAAGGGAATAAATAGGGAGGCGGAACGTTTGCATGATAAATGCAAAGTTCACGTTTCAATAAATTCTAGTTTGGTGGTCAGGCGACCCAAAACTGCAACTGTCGGCTCTTGCCTTTTAGGGTCGGGTGAACACCCGAGAGATTATATTAATCTAAAATAAGGGGGAAGTTGTATGGGCACGAAAAAAATCAAACAAACCGTAGGAATAACAATGGCAACTATAGGTTTGGTTATAGGCCTATCGGGAGGGTTTGCGGGAGCGCAATCCGCCTCTATCGAAGAGACCGGACCAGACTCTGATAATGCAGTGGTCTACAAAACTTCGGCAGAAGTTGAAGTGGAAAACGAGAATGACATTGCAGCCCGCAATGCTAACAATCAAGTTGCGGTAACCGGTGAAGCAGAATCGGAACACAACACGACCGGTGGTGACGCTGAAACCGGTAGTGCCGAAAACGAAAATAGTTTCAAGGCTAAGATCAATATAGACAACGCGGCCTCGAGTTTGGGCGAAATGAATACCGCTCCTGAAAACGGTAATCTTTCTAGTAGTATTGAAACTACTGGGCCAGACTCGGATAACAAGATTATCGTAAAAAGCGATGTTGAAATAGAAATCGAGAACGAAAACGATTTGCATATTTGTAACACCAACACGCAGACTGCGACAACAGGTGATGCTGAAGTTGAAGGCAATACGACCGGCGGTGACGCTATCACCGGAGACGCTTCAAACGAAAGCACGACGTCTTTGACATTCACGGTTTCTAATTAATCTCTCGTTTATTGGTGTAGGGGATTTCACAAGCGATGTTAGTCGAGAGGGTGCTTCCACTGAGCATCCTCTCACCGCAGATCAAATTATTGAAAAGCAGTGTGAGAAGTGAAAATATATGAAAATCTTTGCCCGGTTATTTAGAACAACGATGATTTATATATTTGCACTTCTTTTGGCGGTTAGTGCGCCGCTTTCCGTGATGGCTGAAGAAGCGGCGACCGTATTACCCGAGACTGCTCCGGCCAGCCAGCCGAGTACGACCTATAGTTATGACGCTTCGACCGGTCGCTGGAATACGAATCTTTGGTATTATGACTCAAATACGGGCACGTATCAGCCGATACCGCAACCAGAGCCGGTGGTAGAGCCTGTCGTAAGCCCGCCAACTGGCACTGACAATCCAACAATCGATCAACCTCCTATCGTCTCGTCGCCGGTCGCTCCGACGATTATTTCGCCTGAAACCGATAATAATTTAGTTCTTGACCAACAAAGCTCCGCAACAATTGTCAGCAGCGATAACCAAACCGATGCAACTAATATAATAAACTCGCAGGCTCAGACCGGAGACGCGACAGTGATACTCAACACTACTGCGGCAGATGCGACAACCGGCAATGCGACCGATACGGCAACGATTTTGAATAACGTGAATTCGGTCTTGTCGATTGCCGATAACCAAAAGGCCGCCAGTTTCACTACGGATGTATTAGGCGATGTTAACGGTGACATTATTTTGAAGCCGATGCTACTTAAAGCCATGTTGGAGTCGGGATCGAGTGACCCTGTGTCGGTGGCGGCAAACGTGACGAATGAAAATACTCTAACCAATGATATTAACCTTAGCGCCAGAAGCGGCAATGCCGGGGTTATTGGCAATACGACGGCCGGAGATGCGACGTCTGGGTCTGCAAACACCGTTGCGAATGTCGTAAATATAATTAACTCCATGATAGCAGCTAACCAATCGTTTGTCGGTACCGTTAATATATACGGTAACTTGAATGGCGATATACTGATCGCACCCGATTTTATACCTCAGCTAATTGCAAGTAATGGCAATACTTTTGACAGCGAAAAGGAAACTTCGACGGTATCGGTAATCAATTCGAAAGACATGCAATCAATAATCAATAACGTTTCACTTGCCGCCGAAAGCGGAAAGGCCGCAGTTTTAGATAATACGACTGCCGGTGATGCTACTACCGGCGATGCCAATACTAATGTGGTGATATTCAATCTTTCGGGCCACGATATTATTGCGAGCAACAGCCTATTGGTATTTATCAATGTACTTGGTAAATGGGTCGGCGTGATAGTCGACGCGCCGGCAGGTGCAACTGCTGCAGCTATTGGCAACGGTATCAAAACGGATGCGAATATTCCGCCTGACCTTACGCTTGTCAGCACGAATACCAACCAAATTGTAAATAACATCAATTTATTGTCTCAATCGGGTAATGCGACGGTTGCAGGCAACACGACCGCAGGTAATGCATCGAGCGGCAACGCTACCGCATCGGCAAATATTGCAAATATGACCGGCAGCCGGTTTGGTTTATCCGGCTGGTTTGGAATTTTGTTCATAAATGTTTTCGGTAGTTGGTACGGTAGTTTTGGCCTGAATACGGCATACGGTGACCCCGTCGTAGAGACAGATAATTCCCAACCGCCTGCACGTGTAATAGAATTTATTCCGGCTGCAACGAGCCAGAGATCTTCCAACGTTACGGTCGTTAGTACTGATAGCGATGGCCAATACTCGGTAACAAATTCACAAAACCAGTCTGAAAGCGGAACAGTCCTGGGCAGCACATCGTCCAACGACAAAGGACCTCGGCTTACTTCAGCAAAGAGATCGGTAACGAATAATGTCAATTTGCCTTTACTCGCAATATCGGCACTTTTGATCGTTATTTCAGCTTTTGGAATCAATCGATTCAGATTTGCATCTTAAGGCAATCTATTACATCGTTGGTGAATGGAGTATTATAGATAGTGGGAGGATTAATATGCCCAAATCGCCCACTATGAAAAAAACTTCAGAAATGTGCGAGGCGCTGAAGCGCAGACTTGGGCTGAGGCAATTTATAGCCCGATATCCATACGAAATATTTTCAAAAGGTCAAACAATTATTCTCCAGAACGAAACTCCTCCGGGAGTTTTTGTCATAGAATCGGGTAAAGCCAAAACATACACAATTACGTCTGACGGACATGAACAACTAATATCCATCCACTCTAAGGGAGAAGATATTCCAATAGGTTTTGCTTTTGGGCTTATCGAAAAAACAAAATATTTTTATGAAGCCTATACTAAGTGCACTATACGCGTTATACCGAAAGATGCATTTCTAAAACATATTCGTTCAGACGTAGACTTTATGCATCAGATGTATGCGAATAATGTTGAGCAGCTATCGTTTACGCTAAGCCGAATACACGCGCTGGAACAACCGCGTGCCAGTAATAAGGTCGCTCTAACTTTAATATATTTGGCTGACAGACTTTTACCAAAATCATGGGCCGGCCCAAAATCAAAGCAGATATCCGTTACGCAGGAGGAGATTGCAAACTTGCTAGGTATGACCCGAGAGACAGTCAGCAGTGAACTTAAAAAACTTCGGATAAAAAGAGTGATTTCTTACTCCAGAAAAAACTACGTGCTGTATATTGAGCGTATAAAAAAGCACCTTGAGAACCATCGTTAAGTGTGTCGACTGTCCACGCAGAAGGATTTATCAACTGGTATAATTTAATCATGAAGATTACTAGTGCCGCTTTCGGGGATGGCGGTTATATTCCAGCGAAATATTCGAAGCGGGGCGGCAATATCAGCCCGCCGCTTGGCATTGCCGAAGTCCCGGTTGAAGCGAAAAGCCTGGCGCTGATTTGTCATGATCCCGATGCGCCTACGCCAGGCGGCTTTACTCACTGGGTGGTTTGGAATATACCGCCTAGCACGATGGAGATTTTTGAGAATAGTTTGCCGACTGGATCCGTGCAGGGCATAAGCGATTGGAAAACGAATACATGGGGCGGTCCGCAACCGCCCAGCGGAACGCATCGCTATAATTTCTATTTGTATGCGCTTGACACGGATTTGAATTTGCCGGCTAACACCGACAGGGGTGGCCTTGAAGCGGCTATGGACGGGCATATTATCGAAACGGTAAAAACTACCGGGTTATTCAGCGCTTGAACAGAACGCGACTTTATTATTACAAATAACAGTTGAAATTTAGGCAATATTATGCTAGTGTATAAACATGGAAAAAGAAAATAAAAAACCCTCGGCTATCGAAAATTTAGCTGAAGACAATGACCCTCGTGCCTATGGGCGACAGATGGGTCGCAAAGCCCTTGAAGAATTAAGAGAGGAGGTCGAACATCCTCTTGTCCCGACCGCCGATATTGATATGATTTGGATTTTCTCGGCGCCCGGCACTATAAAACAGCCTGGACGCGGCGGCGTGTATGAAGGCGGTTTCTCTAATTCAATGTGCATTGATCATGCAGTTGACATGGCCAGGCAGATTACTGCCCTTAGATTGAATAAGGATATCGACGACGTCACCAAGGAAGATATTGGTGAACACGGGCCGAAATTGTATTATAACGGCGAAGACGAGACGACGGCCAGTACAAACTATCCGTCCCAAAACAAGGACCTTGCCGAGCTTATTTCAGAACCTGATTTTCCGATACCGGAATCTAACTTCATAATTGACCACATCGACTTGGCCAATACGCCCGGTCAGTTCGAAGGTTTTATCAAGTACCTAAAAGAAAATCCCAATGCGACCAAGAAAGTTGCAACCGTCGAGATTGGTGCGCATTCCGTAAGGGTATCTAGATATCTAGAACACTACAAAGATCAGTTCCCAGCTGATATTGACTTTGTTAATTCGCCTGCCAGACAAACTCACAATCCGGTTGGTACGACCCTTCGTGAAATCCGCAAAGTGGCTCAATACGTTCAAAAAGGCGACATGTCGGAAAAATCATATTTTCACGATAAAGAATAATAACACCTGACAGTCTTATTTTTCGGGCCGGTAATTAGCCGGCCCGATATTTTTGGGCCTCTTTTAGAATATAATTTATTCAGGAGGCAAAAAATTCGTGACAAGGTTCGAAAAATATTCGACGGCAAGCCTGAAATCACTCGGCATCAAACTCGGCTCTGATGTTGGGCCGGCGATTAATGCTGCCGAAATTATTTATAGCCATGGTTTTGAAGCCTACATTATCGGCGGTGCTGTCAGGGATCTGATACTTGGTCGAGAACCTAAGGATTTCGACTTGGTAACCAATGCCAGACCCGATCAGATAATGAACATGCCTGAATTCAAAACGTCGAAATACAAAGACACGGCGCAGGCTTTTGGCGTTACCAGGGTAGTTTTGTCGCACAAGGGCGTTGAAAGCGAAATCGAAATCGCAACGTTCCGTAAAGACATAGAAGCGCACTTGGGACGCAAAGCGACCAAAATTGAGTTTGCCGATTTAAAAGACGACGCTATGCGCCGTGATTTTACGATCAATGCTTTGGCGCTGGATTTATCAGCCGGCCAGGTTATAGATTACGTTGGCGGTATCGATGATTTGAATGATAAGTACATACGATTCATTGGCAGACCCGAAGACAGGATCAAAGAGGACCCGCTGCGAATCATGCGTGCCGTACGTTTCAAAAACCGATTGGATTTTTATTATCACCCGCAAACCGTCGAGGCTATCAAATCAGCGGTCGAACGCGGTTATGTCGAAAAGATCGCGGTCGATAGGTTGCGCGACGAATTGACTAGATTATTAATACATCCGTCCAGGCGTTCAGCAATCAAAGATTTGGATGAACTAGGAATATTAGACAGGGTTTTGCCGGAAGTCACGGCAGGCAAAGGCGTAAAACAGCCGCGCAATTTCCATATGGAGGGTGATGTTTGGCGGCATGAATTGCTGATATTAGACTATTTGCCGTCTCGCCCAAGCAAGCGTCTGGTCTGGTCGGCTTTGCTGCATGATATCGGCAAGGGTCCGACCTTGACTAAACCCCTGAGTATATTAGACCGTCTTCGTTTCAATCGTCATTACGCGGTCGGTGCCGAAATGGCCAAGGCGATTTTAAAAAGACTGAAATTTTCGAATCGTGATATCAACGACATTTACTGGATTATCTATCATCATATGTCGATTGATGATCTGCCTTCGATGAAACCAAGTCATCAGCAGCGGATGCTGGGCAACCCGGCTTTTGAAGATTTGCTGGAGTTGCATCGCGCCGATGCGGCTTCCAGTTGGCGCCCGGGCAGGTCTCGCGACAAAATACCGAAGTTTAGAAAAATCGAGCACCTATGGCATCAATATAAATCAAAGACGCCCGAGCTTAGGCAACCTTCGCTCAAAAAAGATTTGGGAATCGATGGCGACTGGCTGATTGAAAAATTCGGTGATATCAGCGGACCGCTAATCGGCAAGATACTGGCTGAGCTGGACGAAATGTATCGCAACAGAGGTATAACTGATATGAAGGCTTATGACAAAAAAGTTCGCGAAATGTTAAGAAAAGGAAAACGTCTCGGCAAGATTAACCAAGCCAAGGCGCGTTTGATAAAATAATAAGATGCAACAAGAAAATCCTTGGAAAACCCTGTCAGAAAATATCGTCTATGAAAACCCGTGGATTAAAATTCACGAAGACAAAGTAATTCAACCTCAGGGCGGCGAGGGTATATACGGCTATATGGAATCTAGGGATTCCGTAACGATCGTCGTAGAAAACGAAAAAGATGAAATATATTTGGTCCGAGCCTTTAGTTACCCGTCTAAGTCTTGGAATTGGGAGCTGCCGGGCGGCGGCAGCGACGGCGAGGAGGCGATTGAAGCTTCGAAGCGCGAGCTAGCCGAAGAGACCGGAATCAATGCAAGCGACTGGCTAAAATTAGGCTATACCAGAGTGAATAACGGGTTGATGACCGAGCGGCAATCGACATATTTGGCTCGTGACTTGAATTTGGGGAATAGGGCAGAATCTGACGATGAAAGATTAGTGAGCGAGGGGCGGTTTTTCACGCGGCGACAAATTCAAAATATGATTGATGACGGCGAGGTGAACGACAATCAGACAATGACTGGCCTGTTTTTGTACGATCAATGGAAGAACAGACAAGAATGATATTCCAGCCGAAACGCCGCAATAATATATTTTCTCTCAAATTAAAACTGTTATTGATTTTAGCACTTTCCGCCGTCAGTTATATCGCCTATTGTCTGTATATCGAATTACCGACGGCAACGCCGAAGCTGACTGATTTGAAACCGCTGACCCAAAAAGCAGCAAGCCCGGTCTGGCCGGATTATGGCAGCGGCGCGGCGGGAGTAGTCGGACTAGACGGTGTTTTGACGCAATATGGTAATCAATCCGCCCGCCCTATAGCCAGTATCACGAAAGTAATCACGGCGTTAGTCGTACTTGAGGCCAAACCGCTGGACGGCGACGAAGCCGGCCCTAATTTGGAAATGAATCAAGATGATTTGCAGATTTATTATCAGGAAGCCGCGGCCGGTGCCGCCGTTCAACCGGTCAAAGTCGGCGGTTTGATGACCGAACGGCAAGCGCTTGAGACCATGCTGCTACCGTCGGCGGCCAATTACTCGGTGACGCTGGCCGTATGGGCATATGGATCGGTCAACGCATATTTAAGTGCGGCCAATACTTGGCTGAAAAAGCATAATCTAAACAATACGACGATTGTCGATACTAGCGGTATGTCCGACGAAAACGTCAGCACTCCAAGCGATTTGATAGAAATCGGCAAACTCGCCCTGGCTAATCCGGCACTTGCCTCCATCGTGGCATTAAAGCAGGCGGCGATACCGGGGGTCGGAACGGTATCAAATTCTAATCGTTTGTTGGGCAGCAGCGGGATTAACGGCATCAAGACAGGTACCACTTCAGCGGCCGGCGCATGTTTGCTTTTTTCAAGCCTTGCATCGGTTGGCAGTGAACAGGTTACGATAGTAGGCGTTATTTTGGGCGGGGATGACCGCAACCAAGAAAATGCGGACGTCGTCAAACTGGTCGAAAGTATGGAATCGGGTTTTCGCGAGATCAAGTTGGCGTCGCGCGGCCAGCAGTTCGCCAGTTACACGACCGCATGGGGCCAGACGACGGAACTTGTTAGCAGCCAGGATATCAAGGCGGTCGTATGGAGTGATACGCCGATATCGGTCAAAGTCCAAGCGGACTCGGTCGGGCTTGTTAAGTCGGGCGAACGTACAGGCAGGCTGGTGACAAATATAGGCGGCAAAACCACAGAATATCCGCTTGAAATCAGCGATTCGACGACCGACCCGGGTACTTGGTGGCGTCTGACTCATTTTAGGTTTGACCCCAAAGTTTTTAACGGCTTATTCAGTAATAATTCATGATAATCGTGTAATCTGGTATACAGAAGATATTTTCACTTAAAAGGAGCAATCGTATTATTGTCATGGAACAGTCATCCGATAAACCTATCACCGAAAAAAGGAAGGGCTTTTACCGGCCTAAAATAAGGATTAACTGGAAAAAAGTACGACTGGCTGTCTTGGGCCTGATTTTCGTGGCAGCTATCAGCGGCGCGAGTTCTTATTTGACAATAGCAGTGCTTAAATCGCAGGGCGATTTGGCGAACAAGACTACTCAAGTAAGTAACTACACTATCAGCAGCGATACGGATCTAGTCAACATTGTCAATAAGATTTCGAAAAGCGTCGTGAATATTTCGACGCGAACCGTCACATACGGCTGGTTTGGGCGGCAATCCGTTTCTGAAGGCGCGGGAACCGGGATTATCATTAGCAGCGACGGTTATATCCTAACCAATAATCACGTCGTTTCGGACAGCGATTCTATAACAGTTACTATCAGCAGCGACGATGAGTTGACGGCTACTGTCGTCAAAACCGATTCGTCCAAAGACTTGGCTCTTATTAAGGTCAGTACCGAAACACAACTGACGGCTGTCAAAATCGGTGACTCCGATTCGGTCAAGGTCGGCGAGACGGTCATTGCGGTCGGTAACGTGATGGGTCGTTACACTGATTCGGTGACGAAGGGTATTATTTCCGGACTTGGCCGTCCGATCGTCGCTTCGGGTTCGACTTTGTACGGTGATTTGGAAGAACTTGAAGATTTGATACAAACCGACGCCGCTATTAATTCAGGCAATTCCGGCGGTCCTTTGGTTAATATGAAGGGCGAAGTTATTGGTATCAATACGGCCATTGACGGCACGGCGCAGAATATCGGTTTTGCCGTGCCGATCAACCAAGCCAGCGAATTGATTGGCAGCATAAAATAATTTCGGGTACCTATAACGAGGCTCGTCTTGCTTGTGAATATAGTAAATATTTGCTTAAATATAGCTAACATTTTCTACGAAAGGGCATCTCGTGAACAGGCTAAAATCACAATCTGGCAGCGTACATGTGATAATCGCGATAATCCTGGTAATCGCTTTGATCGGCGTGTTGGATTATATAGCTTGGCAAAAGTTTTTCCAACAAGGGTCGACAACAAAGAAAGCTACGACCTCAAACAGCCAGTCATCTAAAACCACGACGACAAAAACTTTGTCATTCAATCCGTCGGCCAAAACACCGATCTCCTTCATCCACCCGCAAAACTGGACGGTTGAAAGAACTACCACGAAAGACGCCGACAATATCAAGACCACCAGCGGCAGCGATGACGCAAAAATATACAGCCCGTCAAAAAAGATTTATGTGGAACTAAGTTATCAAATCCTAAGCGGCGGGTTCGGCTTTGAGTGCGGCGAGGCGGAAATATTGAAGTATATGTCATTGGTGCAGACCAAGCTATCCAGTTACTCAGACATGTCTTATTTTCAAGCCGTAGTGAATAGTGATAACGACGGGTTCTTTTATTCGGCATATATAGGAAAGACCGCTTCGGCGGATGAATTGAAAACGACTCAATCACAGGGATACTGCTATTTTAGCGGCGCGAATTTGATAGAGCGTGTCGAGCCGGACGATGAGGGTCTTGGCGGCGTATACGCAGTTTGGCACGCAAGCATCAAGGCGACCGACTTTATCGATAACAACGGCGGCGACAAACTGGTTACGGGCACTAGTGCTTTAGACGATCTGTTTGCATCGGACGAATTCAAAGCCGCCAAAAACATCCTGTTGTCTGCAAAACACACCGATTAAGAAATTTAAGTTATAATAGAATCAGTCATGCAAGTACTCGCCTGGTGGCGTTTCCACCTGCAGGCTTTATTTCTAGGCAACTCTTAGTTTCCCGTCGCGCATAAGTGAATAACGGTTCATAAATGCCACCGGGCAGCTCCAAATCAAATTCCGTTAACTTTCAAGATCCCCTCGGGTCCTGACCGCCTGAGTCCGCCCCTAAAAATTTTTTACCTTTGGTAAAAAGATTTTTGGGCGCTGCCCCGCCTCACGTCACCCGCGGCTTTCAGATCTTGGTATTTATTGCTAACTCTTTTTTAATTCGGAGCTGAATATGGATCCCATTGTCGTCATTAATGAACGGGTTGATATCGTCCCGATTTTCTATGCGCATGCGCCGGAAAGGACGCTTTGCGTGCCGTGGAAAATGAAATATCGAGGCCAAGAGATTATTTTTACCGTGTTCGGTATGAGACACCCGACCGCAAAAGGTAAACGTATGATACATGTCTTTGATATGAGCGACGGTGTGAACGATTATCGGCTGGAATTCGATGCCCAAGGTTTGACCTGGACGCTGGTCAGCATGATAGAGGGCAGTTATGTTTGATATTAACAAAGAAAAAGCCATGATCATGCACATCGATCTGAACAGCGCCTTCGCTACGGCCGAACAACAGGCTCGCCCGTCACTGCGCGGTAAACCTATGGGTGTGACTAATCGCGTATCCAAAGAATGCTGCGTTATTGCCGCGTCTTATGAGGCGAAAGCTTTGGGCATCAAAGTCGGCATGCGCCGCAGCGAAGTCATGGCCATATGCCCCGACTTTATTTTGCTTGAGACCGATCCGCCGAAATATCACGCGGTCTACGAAAAACTGATCGCCATCATGAAGGACTATTCCCCGAAAATCAAAATGAAAAGCATCGACGAGGGTGTGATTGACTTTCATGGTCTGGATAAAATATTAAAAGACCGGACGCTCGATGACGTCGGTTATGAAATCAAACGCCGGGTGAGTGATGACATTGGCGACTGGATGAAAATCAACGTCGGTATCGGCACTAATCGCTTTTTGGCCAAACAAGCTGCTGGCTGGCATAAACCGGACGGGCTGGACAAAATCGATCATACTAATTTGGTCGAGTATTACGGGCAGATGAAACTGACGGATTTAAAAGGTATTGCCAAACATAACGAAGCCAGGCTTAATTCGTGCGGCATCATGACGCCGATGGAGTTTTTGGAGGCCGACGAATATATGCTTAAAAAACAGGTGTTCAAGGGTATAACCGGAACGTATTGGTTCAAAAGACTGCGTGGCTGGGAGATTGACGATTACGAAACCAATTTAGGCATGGTCGGACGGCAATGGGTGGTCAAAGCCCCGTCTGATAAAAACGAATACCTGTTGCCATGCCTGAGTTTCTTGTGCGAGACGACGGGCATGAAGCTGAGGTTTCGGCAAGCGGAAGCGCGCGGCGTTTGTGTTTGGCTGTCACTGGGCAGCGGAGAGTACTGGCACTGCAAGCGAATGTATAAAACCTCGTTTTATACTAACCAAGAAATTTATCGCCGCGCCATGGAGCTGTTCAACCAACGGCCTCACGGGATTGTCAGGACGATCGGTATTTTTTGCTACGCACTAGAACCGTCGAAACGCAATCAGCTGAGTTTGTTCGAGGACGCGGCTAAAAAAGACTGGCTGGTAAAAGCGGTCGACGAGATAAATGATTTTTACGGGATTTTTACGGTCTATGCGGCTAGCAGCATAGAAGGCAGGAAAATCATCAAACAGAAAATCCCGTTTGGAGGGACTGATTATTTTGAACTGTTAATAAAGGGGAAGTAAAAAATCAGTTGCTATTCAGCCGATAAGGTTATATTGAAAAACATGGCAGCCAAGGTGATTGATTGATAATCGATAACCCTCATGCTATGATAAGTAAAGCGAAAATATGGTAGGGGAGATAAAAATCGTATGAATAATTCATCGCCGATAAGTGCTAGTAATCCGCGTTTTTCGGGTCGTGAACCAATGAACAGACCTAGCGGACCGGCACATGAACCAGCGGATAAACCAAGCAGTCCGGTGACAACCCGAAGTGCTAAACCGAAAAAAGGCAAATTGAAATTCTTTACGATAATTACGCTAATAGTATTAGCCGCTGCGGCGATAATCTTTGGCGGCTGGTCATGGTATCAATCGGCAGTGGGTATAGGCATCGACGGCGGCAAGTATCAAGCGGTGTTTTTGACGAACGGACAGGTTTACTTTGGCAAACTCCGCACCCTAAGCGGCGGCTATATGAAACTGACAGATATTTATTACCTCCAAGCCAAGTCAACCGATACCGCAAACGACACTTCGTCATTACAATCTACCAGTAATTCGATATCGGACGTACAACTGATCAAGCTTGGCAGTGAAATACACGGTCCTTCGGATGAAATGATAATCAGCAAAGATCAAGTCCTGTTTTTTGAAAATCTCAAAAAAGATGGCAAAGTAGTTGAATCCATCGCCAAATATCAAAATCAAAAATGAAAGTAAAACGCGGTATATTGTTTAGGGGTCCGCGCTCCAGGCGTGCCTATAAATCCCTGAAAAAAACGGCGATTAGCGTTGTGGCGCTGTTCGTAATATTTGTTGGCAGTGGTTTGGCATATACATGGTATATGGGCCAAAGTGGCAGATATTCCTCCTCTGAAAATGACGTTACAGTAACGCCTGAACCGAAAGTCGCTGTCAAGCACGTGACTCCGGCAGCTAATGCCGCGGTAGGCGTATCGTTGCAGATGCTGACGTCCCCGGTTACTCCGGGTTCGAATGCTTCCATCACGGTTAGGACTAATCCAGGGGCGACCTGCTCTATTAAAGTAGAATATAACAAAGTCGCCAGCACTGATTCAGGTCTTGCTCCTAAGGTTGCAGATGAATTTGGTATAGCTATTTGGTCTTGGACGGTAGGGCAATCTGTTCCGCTTGGAAAATGGCCAGTAACAGTGACCTGCGTACTGAGTCAAAAATCAGGCGTATATATAGCTGATCTGGTGGTTGCTGGTTCAGTCGACTAGACTACACCGCGCTCTATTGCATGGATTCTATGTATTTTATCCAGCTGTTTTCGCTGATGTTGTTATATGATTTAATTAAAATTAACAGATTGTTTTTTGTAAAAATTACTGATTGGACGCCGTTTGAGGCAGTGCCTATATAAATGGTGTTATCGTTAATGGTGATTTTTTCTTTGGCGTTGAAGCCTTCGGCAAGTTCTCTAACCTGTTCGGCCGTGTCGGACTTGAAATCTTCGGGAAGTTGCTGTTGGCTAACTATTATTGAATTACCATCAATTTTGTCCGTATATGCGTATGCCGGTTCGGACGATGGCGGGCTGACACGTGTCCATCCGCCAAGATCGGTGGCAGTTTTTCCGGTCGGAAGGATAGTTTGGAAGCCTGGATCCTCCTTTTTAATGGTTTCGTCGCTAGTGTGATTGGTCTTGATCGGCTGCGAATCTTTTTTATCGAATGAAGGTACCTGCCATACCAACACAATAATAGCGATGGCAATTACGAAAATTAAGCCTTTATTCTTCTTTAGTCTTGATTTAAGGACTATCTGCTTTGTCGGTTTAGTGGCGGGCGAAGTTTTTGATTGGAACCCAGGATGAGTTAGCGGTTTGGTTTGTGATTTTAATGTTGGGATACTAGATCTGGCTGATTTTTTCTGGATAAGCCGGTAGATATTTTGGCGAGCTTCCAAAGCAATTTTTCGTTTTAAAGTCAGCTCGACAGGTTTTGCAGAAACCGGCTTTTTACGTGGTTTAATATTGCTCCACGCTCTTGGACCGTTCGGCTTGATAACATCGTTCTTATTGTTAGACATTAATAATAGTATATCAGTTTGCTTTGTGATCAATATGAGTAAGTAGGCGTGTCATCGGGCTGTTGTATGCCTCCGGTGAATGTGCGTCCATGCATAAGACGCTTTGCCGGGTCAGCAGTGAATTGTAAGGTAAGGTCGGTAATGGTTGGTCCGCGCGAAACGTCATCCGGGTATCCAAATGCCTGCGAACTGTCGATAGTAACGTTAAAATAATAGAACCTGGCGCAGTTTGTATTATTGCCACTGCCGTCTTTCGGAGTGTAAACTCCGGGCGTACCAAGCGTAACGTTACCAAAGTTGGTTTCAGTTCCCCATGTCGTCATGGCTGGCGACGTACAGGATGTTGTTGTGTTTGTCATTGACCTGTATTTCAATTGCCAACGGGCACCGATCGAGTTATCTAGACCGTTAAGTAGCCAGGTACTTGGAAATACATCCGAGTCAGTGTCAATCATAATAGAGTACTTTGCTACCATGGGCTGAGACAATAAGGCGGTTTGTTGAGTTACGGGCGAGGCGTAAGTCAAAGTGCTGCCGCAACCGCCGCCAAGCACGTAAGCTTTGCCGTTATAATATACTGCCGCATTGCCGTAACGGCTGCCGGTGAATGCTTGGTTTGTCTGGTACCAGGCTCCTATTCCCGTCGGGTTATTGCCGCTTGAAATGGTAGTGTTTGCGCTGACCGGGGCTACTAACGTTGTCGTGGTGCAGGTTGTAGAAGCTGATCGTCCGCCAAGCACATATACATAGCCGTTCGTCGCGAAAGCATCTGCTTGGGAAAGTGGATTCGGCAAGCTTTCGGAATAAGTCCAACTACCGACGTTCCCCGTTGATGAATTGATTTGGGAGTACTGGCTGTCACTCAAGAAATTGGCACCGTCATAACCACCGAATAAATATAAATTATTGGCGTAGGCGACGACTGCCGCACCGCTGCGTGCTGTATTGAATGACGTGCTGCCGGAAGACCAAGCGGAAGTAATATCTCCTCCGGAATTCAGCTGAGGACTGACGTAAACGGTTGACGTAGAATTAGCGCTGGAATCTAAGCCCCCAACGACATATATGCGATTATTCCAAACGGCTGCACCGAATTTGGTTCTGGCGGCAGGCAAGGCATTACTGGCCGTACCCCAAGATGAAATATTCCCCGAAGAAGGTGTGGCATAATACACTTCGCTTCTCTCGTCCGTGGACGTACTACTTTGACCGCCGATGTAATATAATGATCCGCCGGCTGCTTCCAGTTTTCCCCATGCTCTTACGGCGGGTAGGGCTGCTGTGGTACTTGACCAACTACCAAGTGCTCCATATACGTCAATCGCGGCGTATGAAACGTCGTTAATAGCGGCCGTGCAATCGGTCGTGCTAGTGCAGCCGCCGGCGACGTAAATATAGCCGTTCAATATTGTTGAGCTGGCTCCGATACGGCTCGGGCTGGTGCTATACGTATTAGCCGAAGTCGAATAGCCAGCCGGCGCGCCGCTGTCGTTATTGTATAACTGGAATACCTGGATAACGTCTGTTCTGGCTGTGCAGTTGCTTGGGCTGGCGCCGGTTGTACAACCACCGATGACATAGGCGTATGAGTTGGATACTGGTACGGTTAGACCCCAACGTTGGTTAATAGTGACCGCAGAAACTTGAAACCCTTCCGTGTCTGTTCCAAGGCTGCCGTCGCTGACATTCATCTCGATAAACTCGATGTCAGGTATGACGCCCTCGGTGGCATCATAACCACCGGTAATGTATATATAACCGTTGTAACCGAATGCCGAAGCACGGCGGCGTCCGACTACCATTTCATTATCAGATTCTATCCATGAGCTACCGCTAACAGCCACGACATTGTTATCGTTGTTGATTTTTGCATATCTCAAAGTTGTCAAGTCGGTTAAGCCTGGGGCCAAACCGCCAATCAAATACACGTAATTTGCATAAACGGTACCTCCCATGGCTCCTAGCCCGGTTCTGGAAGCTCCGGGCACAGTACCTATTTGCAGTTGTCCACTGGTTGAGCAACTGGATATTGCACCGCTTGATTGAATATTACATTTATATACGCCTTGTGAATAAGCCGAGCATCCTGCGTCGGACGTCGTAGAACAGCCGCCAAAGATAAATAGATTGCCCGGGTTAGTTCCGGCTGAAGCAGGGTTGGCGCGAGCGTAAGCATAGTTATATGAAACGGATGTAGCTCCAAGCCCAGACAACGATTGTGATGTCCATGATGATATGCTGCCGTCGCTATTTAAGGTCGTGCGATATAAGCCGTTGGTGTTTCCGGACCCGTCAAGCCCGCCCACTAAATACAATATTCCTCCGAATACCACCGGGCTTGAGGCAGCGATACCTCCGGAAATCGTGTTGGTGGAATCGACGCACCAGGCTCCGCCGCGATAAGTGCCTGAAGGACAGGTAGCGGGTTTTGACATCACCCCCGTCGAGGAGATTGCCACGTATGCCACGTTGCCACTCGTCGATGAACAGGTATTATTAGTACATCCGCCTATAACATACAAATAGCCGTTGGTAATGACAGCGGCATTCAACATGTTGCCTATATAACTTGTTCCGGGCAGATTGCAATTAGTAGGATTCGTGCCGCTGCAAGGCGAGGAGCCACTGGCGACTGATTGCGATACTGTCGAAGCGTCACCGTCCTGATTAATAGAACCAAAGATAATGCTGTCTAGTGAGGTAGTGCAATCGCCGGTCGTAGCACTTTGGGCCGAACAGCCTCCAATTTCATAGATGTAGTTTCGCCACACGACCATACCGAACCCCATGCGCTGATCAGTGACACTACCGACGTTATTCCATGTGTCGAGACTACCGTCGGCATTAATACTGGCTACCTGGGTGTCGTCTTGGATTGTTGTGCAATAACCGCTGCCATTGACTGCGCTGCAACCGCCCGAAATGTATATATATGCACCCCACATGACCGATATATTGCCGCCGTTTGATATTCGACCAGTCGTAAAGCTTGTTGTTTGGACCCAACTGTTCAGCGATCCATCGCTGTTGATCTTGTTAAAATAGACATTATTAGTCGGAGAACCGCCAACCGAAGAAGCACCGCCGATAACATACAGCCTGTCATTATAAACTTGCGTGCTGTGCCCGAACAAATTGCTCGAAAGCGCAGTCGATGAGGTCCAACTGCCAAGTGTCCCGGTCGGTTTTATGTCGGCGTATTCGACAGTACTAACTGGACCGCTAGTTGAAATGCCGCCCAAAACGTACATCCGGTTATTATAAGCTACTGCCGTCAGATCGGACCTGATAGAACCGAGACCGCTATCCTGGTACCAGTATACCCACGTTGACTTGTCAGTGTTTGTCGGGTGCCAAAGTTGGGGCTCGCCGTTCGCGCCAAGCTTGGCGATATATATTGTACTCTGTTTGTTGCCGCTGCTATCTTTGCCTCCGATTGCGTACAAAAAACCGTTATAAGCAACAAGCGAAAAATTCGAACGTGCCGACGGTAAATTATATTCGGTCGTCGAGCACCAGTTATTGCAATCTCCGCTGCCTGGATCGGCATTTTCTATTTCGCCTGTAGAGGTATTAAATTGAGCCCAACTGACTGATTGGCTGACGCTCGAGCTGCCGCTGCCATATGTTATCACTACGAGACCGTTTGAGCCGCTGCTTCCGTTACCAAGACTGGCACCACCGCCACCTCCGTTGCCAGCGTCACCTCTGTATGAGTCGCTGGAATTACCCGGCGTCGATCCGCTACCTGCAGTATTCGTAACGCCGGTTGCGCCGGAGTCGGTGTAGCTCGAGCCACCACCACCGCCACCGCCGGCGTCAGCACTATTGCTTCTTGTCGCGGCACCACCGCCACCGCCGTAATATCCACTTCCACCACCACCACCACCGGCGCGCGTCGTGTTGATGTTTGCCTGACCGCCGTCCGCGCCACTTTCAAGCCCCCCGGATGCACCACTTCCGTCATTCCCGTCGCTTGATCGTCCGTCAGCACCGGCTCCACCGGCCAGAGAAGACCCGTTTGAGCCGTCATTGCCTCTGCTATTTGTGCCGCCGCTTCCGCCGCTGCTTTGTGTCCCGCCACCACCACCACCGGCATATCCCACCGTCGTGCCGCTAACGCCGCTAGTACCACCGCCGGCGCCGCCGGCTCCACCGCCTCTCGAAACGCGCGCACCGCCACCACCACCGCCGCCGGCCGCAATTGCGAGCGGGGTAGTGCTACGATAAAGGCTTGAGTGGCCGCCGCCGCCACCACCACCACCGGCGTCACTACCACCCGAACTATATACACCACCCGAACCGCCACCGCCTACATAGACATTTAGAGTTTCGTTTGGAGTTACTGAAAAAGTTGCGCTGACATAACCACCGCCACCACCGCCAGCACCGGCCCCGCCGTTACCACCGCCACCACCGCCAGCACCGGCCCCCCACATTTTGACAGTGATACTGGTAATGCCGCTGGGTACGGTAAAAGTACTTGAGCCTTGTGTCGAATATATTTGACCGTTGAAAGATATGCCGCCGGCTGAGTATACTCGTCCTCCCGCTGCAGTGATGCCCTGGCTCCATATTGAATTCGAGAGGCTGTTAGTGGAACCCCATTCATTAAACCTAGCACCCGTCGTCGGCCCTTTTCTAATTAATTTATCAGCAACGTCAAAGTCAATGTTGGTTTCGTTGTTGCCGTTCATGAACTGCTGTGCTGTTACTACGTAGATACTAGGGTCAATCGTTAGCGGGTAGCTGGCTTTTTTCAAGCCCGTTACATTAACTTTCAAAGCATTTCCATAAAGTGAATATTTCGCCGTTGCGGACGAAGATTTATTGCCAATTCCAAAGACGGTTGGTTTAGGAATGCTGAACAATAGAGTGTCTTTGGGTGCGTTTTTTCGGGCTTTTTCAAGCAGTGCGGCGTCACTGGCGCTGCCGGTCGTGACGTTCCCGCTTAGCAAAGTATTACCATATATGCCAATACTGCCGTTCGATTCCAAGCGCGCTTCCAGGTTGTTGCCAAGATTCATTTCGTATTCAAAAGTAGAGCTGTCTCCATTGGCCTTGGTTAAGATAATATCTTCTTTGACGCCCGTACCTTGCATGGTATAAACAGCCCAGCCATCATTACTGGATAGGGGGTATACCAAATAGTTATCCACTTTTTTACCGTCGAGAGTATTGAATTTGGGAGTCATATTGAAATCGATATTGTTCTGGGAGTCTGTTACCGACACGCCACCTTTTGACAGATTCTTGTAGGCAATCGCTGAAAAGTTACTCGCTCCGGTCTGAATTGATTCTTGGCTTTTTAGGCTTTGGCCGTTATTAAATACAAAGCTTTGATTTTTCGAATCATACTCAATCTTTTTCGCTAAAGATTCATTAGAATCAGGCAACAAAGAAGCCGATTGTCCGAGCTCGTAGGAATAATGAAAGGTGAATGATTTTCCGATTAAAAATGCGCCGGCCGATGCAATCAATATTATCGCAAAAAATGACCACTTGTATTTAATGCTTTTTTTTGCAAAGCGATTGAACATGCTCCTGCTACTACGCAAGGCAATTTTTTTAATTCTGGTATTAAATCGCATTTTCATATCATTATACTATGTATTACTGAATGTAAAGTTAAGGTTTCCTATGTAGGCGTTGGCGTTCTGGCTGGCCGTGGCGCTTATTTTAAAGACGATACTATTGCCGCCCGTAAAGCTACAGGTTGATGGGTCGGACGCGCCGCTAGCCGAAACGAATTGCCAAGAAGTTTGTGAGCCGGTAGAGACAGTAATCGCTGAGCCGCAAGCAACCAAACCAGAGCTTGAATCACTGCGATATATTTGGTATTGAACGGTCGAATTGGAGCTGTCAGTCCTGCCCATAAGTGAAGTTTGTCCGGAAGCAAATTCCTTGAAAGTACCTGGTAATTGGTATGTCACATAAATGCTGTAGGTCTGGGCGCTCGCTTGTGGAGAGGTCCATTTATAGAAGTTATAGGTTTCGTTAGAACCGCAGATTGTCGGTTGTCCTGATGAGCCGTCGTTAATTCCGAGCGTAGATGAGCATAAGTCGGAGGTCATCGTACCGACGCCTGTACCATGCATGACGGCATTGGTGTATTCCGGCGATATCGTGACGATATTGTCAGGCGAGGAGCCACAGGCACCCCAGCCATCAGCCTCGTAACATTGTAACTTGCCGAGTGCCGTGTCGTAATACATCGATCCCAGCAGTGAATCCATATTGGCGGCAACCGGAGCAGAGGCTGAGCGGTCGAGCGTGAATAAAGTGGCTGGTCCGCCGTTAACACCGCTACCAATTTGAACGTTCGGCGTAGTGTTTTGCGCGAGAGTCATTGAAAATGCGTCAACATACCAAGTCCTGGTAGCCGAGCTGTCTTCGACAAAATTCACATACGGGTTTGTTGCCGCCGTGCTGTCGGTCGTGATATAGCAGGTAATTTTTGTCCAAGCCGAAGTGGTAATCGTTTGCGTGTTGTAGTCAACACAATTGACATAGTTTCCGCTTGATCCGGTACTCCCGTCGCGCGAATACCTGACTTTGAAGTCGGTGAATGACCCTGAACTTAACTTGGCATATACTGATATGCGATAAAGCGTGCTGGTCAATGGGTTCATCGATAATTTGTTTCGAATACCGGCATTAGCTGCGCCGGTAGTAATAGTGACGCCGGCACTGTCGCTGGCATCGTAACCGTCAGAAGTATTTCGTGATACCGAGCCGGCACCACTAGTCGCGTTCACGAATGACCAGTTGGTAGCAAAGTTACCGGCGTCGTCGACGCCGCCATCGGTCGCGTAATTATAGTCGGCTGCTATAGTGACACTCAAGTTATCGACATAAAATGTTCGTGAAGTAGCACCAGTTTGTCGGATTAATATCGCATTGCTTGTGGTTATACCTGATGATGGGGTGGCAAATGCGCAGTTAACTTTTGTCCAAATACTAGTAACTACTGCCTGAGAAGTGGTACAGGCTATCGAAGCGGTCGAGCCGTCAATCGAGTAATAGACGTTCATATCAGTGAACGTGCCACTAGCCAAGCGAGCCGAAAATGAAACGTTATAGTGCATATTAGCGGTTAAGGCGGCGCTCAGAGTATTTGATACACCGTTATTGGCAGTTGCTGGCGTAGCCACAGAGACTGAAGCTTGGCCTGTCGCGATATAGTTACCAGCTGTGGTATAGCGACTAACTGTTGTTGAGGCGCCAATGTTTGCCCAAGTACTAGCTGGGAATGTACTTGAACTAGCGCCGGCCACTTCGGCGCCACTGTCGGTGGAGTATTCGGTAACATTACTGTTGACAGAGAATAGTGTAGCGGCCGACGAAGTTTGAACTGACAAAAGCGTACCGTTTACTGGATTAGTTGAGCTATCGCGAATGGTTAAGCCGTTTGTTGTGCCAGTGTGGCTGACGACCAGCTCGGCGCCGCCGGCACTCTGAATGGTGTTGTCATAGGCTGACTGTAAGGTTGTTGAACTTGATGCACCAGCAGCTGTCCAGTCTGCGCCATTCCAGATCATAGTAGCGGTTGTGTTTTGGCGCATTGCAATTATATTGCCGACACCGCCACCATTCACAGATAGTGAGAAATCCTGAGTTCCGTTAGCAGCTGTTACATAAACAATTCGGCCGGCAGTCGTATTGCTTGGATCGGGAAGAGTGGCTGTCTTGCCGGTCGTACTAAAACCTACTATTACAGCACCAGTGTTATTAACTGAAGTTGCGGTGATAGTACAACTATTTGCAACCAATGCCCCACCGGTATAACAGTTTGCATCATTAGATGTAGTCGAGAAAGTAGGTGAGTTAATTATTACCACTCCGTTAACACCAGTCCCAATACCAGTTCCGCCAGCGATTGTTATGTTTCCGCCGTTGGCATTACCAACTGTAGCATTACCGCCTTGGATGGTCAGAGCGCCACCGACGACCGCGGTCGTACTGCTGCCAGTGCCACTAAGCGTGAAGTTATTCGGAGCGGCTGCAGTGACGCCGTTACCTAAATATAATCCGTTGGCGGTATCAAAAGTAGCCCTTACGACGCTGTTGGTCGACAGTGAAGTATTGCCGCTGCTGGCCAGTCCCAAAGTACCGGCAGTACTGGTTACGGATACGTTGCCGCTGGCGCTGACCGTCCAGGTACCGGCCGTAGCCGTTTCCGAGATATTGCCGCCGGCGCTGGTTATGCCTATGTTGCCTTTGGCTTGGATATTGGTCGTGCCACCGGTAGCACCGCTGGCCGAGCCGATGGTGACGTTAGTGGTGCCGCCGGAAGTGTTGTTAGTACCTATGTTAATAGTCTGGGTACCGGCAGACAGAGCGGCGTTGCCGACTTGGACGGTATTGGTATTGGTACTGCCAAGATAAATATTACCGTCAGTGCCGCTGCCATTCTTGAGTCCGGCATTCATCGTCAAGTCGCCGCCGTTTGAGTTACCGGCCGTAGCGCCGCCACCCTGGATCGTCAAAGCGCCGCCGGCTCCCGAAGTCGAACCGCCGCTGCCGCCTTTGATCGTCAAAGCGCCGCCGGCCGAGCTGGAACCGCCGGTGCCGCCCTGAACCGTCAAAGCCGAACCGGCTACTCCGGCCGTACCGCCGGTAGCACTTAGAGTGAACGGATTGACTGCACCGGTAACACCGGCACCGAAGTACATCGCGTATGAAGTGTCAAAGGTCGCACGAGTGCTGCCGTTAGTCCCGACGGTTGTAGCGCCGCTGCTGGTTATACCAACAGTACCGGTCGTACTTGATAGAGTCGTATTGCCATTGCCGGTCAGGCCCAAGGTACCGGCAGTACTGGAAAGGGAAGCGTTACCGCTGCTGGATTCGGTGAGCGTGCCGCCGGCTGTCATGCTCATATTACCTTTGGACTGGACGGTCGTTGAGCCGCCGGCAGCCGAACTGCCCGAACCGATAGTAACATTGGTCGTGCTGCCGCCCGTATTATTAGTGCCGATATAGATATTTTGTGTATTAGTCGTCGCAGTGCTGCCGATCTGAACGGAAGCAGTGTGGTTGACACCGATATATACGGAACCGTCAGCGCCGCTGCCGTTTTTAGTACCGCCATCGATATTCACGTTGCCGCCTGCGCCGTTGGTTCCGCCTCCCGTGCCACCTTGCAGTGAAAGGTCGCCGCCGGCCAAGGTGCTCGCGCCGGTGCCTGCGGTACCTGCGGTTATAGTCAAGGTTTTACCGACGGTATTCGTGCCGGCCGTCGCGACCGAAAGCGTGTGATTGGCATTGGCGCCGAAAGAAAGGTCGCCGCTGTTAGAAACCGTAAAGGCGTCACTGCCGCTGGATTGAAGGGTGATAAGGTTACCAGTGCCGGTTTTGTTGATATAAATGCTATTGGTGTTAGTCGAGGCATCGGTTTGGACTCCTTGTGCAATCTGTACAAAGTTAGTACTAGTCAAGCCGCCTAGCTGTCCGGAGTTTAGTGCGTATGTAGTCGACGACATACGTTTCATCGGAATCATCTCGCCGTCGGGGGTACACGAAGAGAAAGGAGTACACGAGGCGTCGGTGCTGCCGATATTTACCGATAGCCACAAGACACTTTGGTTCCAATCAACATTCGACCCGAAAGCCGTAATAGAGCCCAGATCGACTGACATGAAACCGTTTTTGACCGTGACGCCTTGGCTGTTAGCGTTCAAATGATCCTCGGTCCATTTAAGCGTGCCGCCGGGGTTGCCGACACTTAGACCGTCACCGTCTTGGTAAATTTTAAACTCGACGTTGTAGTAACCGTCCGGAACGGCAGCCCCCTGTGAGTTGAATAGACGGCCTTGAAAATTTAATTGCTGGTTTATGCCGGTCACGGCTTTGGCGGGTTCGGCCATCAGAGCGAAGGAAACGACAAAAACGCCCAATAAAAGGACGCAAATAGAAACCGTGCGGCTTATTTTTTTTGCAATCGAATACATTTTTGTTTTAATTGCACCTAAATACATGTTTGTTTATGTATTTTATTTTTGTATATTTTTTTTGTTTGCAATAAAAGCCGTTGCCTCACACAATCTTTTATCTGTTTTTATCATAAACGTTATAAAATAATTTTGCAAGAGCAAATTAACAGTAGTAGTGTAGAGTTATTTTATTGAATTGGAGTATCAAGCAGCAGACCGTGTTTGCGCAGGATATGCTTTTCGCGTTGTTCACCCAGGTAGAAGCTTGTCACGACTGCGGCTGCGGCGGTGTATAGGGGCCATAAGAACAGCAGTTTGCTAGTCGTAGATGAAGTAGGTTTATCATCGACCGTCGTTGCTACGCTTGGTTGTCCGTTAACTATGGCGGTGACGGTCAAAAACGCAACGTTACCGGCTGCATCGGTGGCTTGAATGGTGATTTGATATGTGCCAGCCTTGTTGTACGTGTGACTTGCTGTGAAGCTGCCGCTGTTGCTGCGCGGTATGACTTTGTTAGTCGAATCGCCCCATTGTATGTTTATGGCGTACGGCGAGCTGCCGCCCATGATGTCGATCGGCATCTTTAGTTCTTGTTTCGGAAAGATTCCGCGGTAAACCGCGTCAGTGTTTAGTAATAGCTGAGTGTTATTGGCATTCGAAGTTAGCGGGCTGGATTGCGCCGGCAAGGCGTCATAATATACGGTCACGGAATTAGAATCCGGACCGGACTGGTTCAGTGCGTCAAATACTTTAGCATAAAGAACGTTTTTGCCGTTCATAAGGTCTATATCAAGAGAAAAAATGCCAGCATCAGAACAAAGCGTCGAGCCGGCAAAAATATCATTTTTAAAGATTTCAATTAATGTACTTTCCGGGCAGGTTCCTGAAACCTCGACCGGTATAGTACTGAAGTGTTGTTGGTTGGTAGGTGACTTGATGACAGCGGCGGTTGTAGGCGCCGAACCAGGCATAATACCACTTAAGCTCAACGATTTTGAATCCGGGCCGTCGTAAGGCGTGGCGGCATAGGCGGTGTAGGCGGAAAGGACGACTCCTACTACCAGTAGTGTTAGACCAAGCGGAAGGTAAGAAGTATGTTCATGCGGACGTAAACGGCCGCTGTGGCTGCGTTGACTTAATTTTAGCCAATTTAACATAAACTATATTATACCATGTGCGTCATGTGCATTGCAGGAAGGTGACTAAGGTTATTATCGGCGTCGATGTCTGCCGCTTGATCGGCTGACGATGTACTGATTGTAGCGTACGATTGCATATCGCAAGGCAAAGAAGCCGCCTACGATCGCGATGATAGCCAGGGCTATCAGAGTGTAGGGGATTACCCAAAAGGTGATGCTCTGATTCAATACTTTACCGCTGTCGCTGTAATTGACTCGCAAGTCAGCACGGTATTTTCCAAACATTATCATGTTGCCGATAGTCGCGCTATCGAGCGTTTGGTTGAAATCTCTTTTGCTGGACGACAGGACGTACTTTTGTTCCAGGTTCACGTTTACGGTCGCAACTTTCTTGTTGAACATGTCGGTGATAGTAATTTGACCGACCGGCTGTTCGAAAAGATTACCTGTGTTTTCAAAAGTCTCGTTGAACTGCAGAGGAGCTGATTCGAACAGGGTACCCTTGCCACCATTCTTGCTGATATAGAAACTCTTAATTACTAGATTCTCTTTGGCCTCACCGTTAACCCTCAAGAATATTAGTGTGCCCAGACTAGCTGATAGTGATACTCCGGTATCTTCCAGGTCGGGTGCTTCTGAGGTAAAGCGAACTACTCCGTAATAGCCGCCCGGTGAAGCGTCCGTCGGGACCTTGATTACGATAGGCAGGCTTTTTAGTTGCTTGGATTTTAGGTTTAACTGCTCAAGTGGGCTAACCCAGCTTTTTAAAGAATAGGGACTAGTTTCGTCTTCGTCCAGAACAACCTTCGGTACACCGCCTTCGGTGTCGCTAGGTAAAAAGTCATTAATTTTTCCTGTTACAACCAGATTGCCAGACGAAACGTCACGCAAATTAATCATAGCGGTTACGGTTTGCCCGGGGTCGGCATTAAGGCTGATAAGTGGCGGCGCTATTTCAAGAGCCTGGCCAGCAGTGCTGTCGGTTGAAGACTGGGCTGAAACGATATTAACAGAAGCGAATAAGCCGATGGTTATGGCTATGAAGCTTAGGCTGGTGATTATAATTGAATAATATTTTTTCATATTTTAGAAGGTCGCAGTACAGATATAGGTGAGGGTGGATACGTAAGTACCGGCGGGCTGTTTACCGTCTACGTTGACAATATAAGAAACGGTATATATCTGGGCGTTGGTTGGTCCGGCGCCGCCGACCGTGCTGGTAGCTACCGTGTCGCCGGTAGTAAATTTGAACTCATCAACAGTAGCATAACCAGTTGCGGCTACACCTTTATAGTTTGTGCCATCGGACACGGGATCAACTTCGGTGCCGATAGCTGGGTCGGACGTCCCCGTAGTATTTGCCTTTAAGTTCATCCCAAACTGGGACGTACCGCGAACGCCCGGTCCGCTGCTACTCATGGCTGTTATCGTGTTAGCACCCGACGTCAAAGTCGGACCATTTACCGTTATAGTATAGCCGGTTACGCTGTTGGTCGATGCGGCCATCTGTGATGTAGCGGTAGCAGTGTCGCTAGGAGAGAACAACTGATTAAAACTAATCGTGCCGGCGGATGCGGTACTACAGTCCGGTACTCCACCGGTTTCTTCAACCGTAGCCCCAGTACAGAATATAATCGACTCAGGCATGATGCCCGTGAGTACGATTTGCGTAGCGGTACTGGCGGTAACCGAACCGGTATCGACTGCGCTGCCGCCCAGATTGGCGGCCGTATAGGTGGTTATGCGGACAAAAAACGATTGGTTGGTCGTGGTCGGGTTAGTTATCGTGCCTAATCGATAGGTTACTGCCGTACTGGCAAGAACATTTGCGGCCGTACGGGTAATATAAGGACTGCCGTTAGTGGTGTTGACCATCGTAAAACCGGTGGCACCGGTTTCGTTGTCCAGTGTAGCCGATGTGGTGACTAAACCGGTCGGCATATCACAAGTACCGACGGAAATCATGCAGTATTTAAATTCGATTGATCCGACGTTACCGCCGGTAGGAATAGTAAAGCTGAAATAATGTTTGACAACGCCGCCTGGTTTGGAACCGCCGTCGGTCGCGCCGGCCTCAAGAGTTAATGTACGGGTGGTCAGCTGTGCCGCATAGGCCGATTTTGCCTGGAATATTGGAATAATCGTGGCCGCTAATAAGACAACACACAGTGATAGCCTGAATAATATGTCCCTTGCTCTCGCAGTCATGAAACCCCTCACACTTATGTGAGAATTGTAACATAAGCTTCAAAGAGCCGTCAACGGAATAATTAGGACTTTTCCACGGGTTTTTAGAATGTCGCTGTGCAGATGTAGGTGAGCGTGGATACGTAAGTACCGGCGGCTTGCTTACCTTCGACGTTTACGATGTAGGATGAAGTGAATATTTGGGCGTTGGTAGCGCCGGCTCCGCCGTTCGCACTGTCAGCCACGGTATCACCGGTATTAAATTTGTACTGATCAGCTATTTCGTAACCGGTTACGGCTTGACCTTTCCAATCGGTCGCATCGGACACCGGATCAACTTCAGCACCTACGGCCGGAGTGGTATTTAACATAAGATTCATGCCGAATTGGCTCGTACCAAGCACTGAGGCCCCTTGTGCGGTCATTGCGTCTATAGTATTAGCACCTGACGTAAGGGTCGGACCGTTGACACTGATGACATAACCTGTACCAGCGTTGGTCGAGGCCGCCATTTGCGATGTAGCGCTAGCAGTTGCGGTCGGCGAGAATAATTGGTTGAAAGACACGTCCCCGGCAGTTGCGGTCGTACAGTCTGGCACTCCGCCAGTTTTACTCACTGTAGCACCGACACAAAAGACTAGCGATTCAGGCATGATGCCGGTTAAATCAATTTGCTCAGCGGTACTAGCAGCCACTACGCCCGAATCAATTTTAGTGGTTCCGGGAGTAGCTTCCGCCCAGGTTGAAATGCGGACATAGAAGGTTCCGATGGTACTAGGGTTGTCAATATCGTCTAATCGATAAGTAACGGGAGTATTAGCTGGGATGTTGGCTGGCGTTCGCGTCAGGAAAGGCGTGCCGTTTGTAGTATTATCTATGGAAAATCCGGTTGCACCGCTTTCGGAGCCTAGAGTAGCCGCAGTGGTGACTAGGTCAGTCGGCATAGTACAATCGTCAGGGTCGGGTACGCCGGCGGCCGCGGTGCAGTATTTGAATTCAATCGAGCCGACGTTACTGCCGCCAGGTAAGGTGAACGAAAAGAAGTGGTCGACAGTACCGCCGGCCATTGAACCGCCGTCGGTAGCGCCATTTCTAAGCTCTAATTTGCGTACGGTAATCTGAGCGGCTGAAGCCATGTTTATCGGAAAGACTTGAAGTAACAAAACAGCGAATATCGTCGCGATGCTCAAAAATCTAGCTATGGCATGTACTTTGGTGGTTTTCATATTTTTGTTATTAGCCTTTTTGTTTTGATAGCTGTATAAGATAAGGTTATCATTAGCATTATGCCATGTCAACAGGTTTATTAAAAGAAAATTGGGGGCTGTGGAAAAGTCAGTAGGTGCCGGTTATTATTATGGTCTGATCACTGTAATATCGTCCGCCCGGGATTAGGTTTGTGACATTGACCAAGTAGCTTATGGTGTAGGTAGTGACACCGGAACTTTTTGGCGCCGAGGCGATGGTTTCGCCACTGACATAACGATACTTGTTTGGCGTCGAATAGTTGGCGTTAATCGTTCCAAAGCCGAACTGCCCGTTATCAAGATTTGCCCCAAAAGAATAAGGTTGGGTATTAGCAACCAGGTTGATACCGAATTGCTCTGTACCAGGTTGCGAATCGCCCGTTTCGGCCATAGCACTTATTGTATGTCCGGCGTAATTAGGCGGATTACCAAAAATCTGCACGACGTATCCGTAGCTGGTGTAATTAGAGACGGAAAAACTGGCAGTCGTGACTGAGGCGCTGCTTGCCGAAAATACGCCAAAATCGGCGTTCGAAGTATTGACACTGAATGCTAGTGTCGGGTCATTGGTCGTTTTTGTACCGACATCGATTTGGTAATTCGCAGATGCGGCATTGCCGATAACAAAAAACCCCGTCGCGTCGGTCGATTGATAACTGGTAGAACTGGACTGGTTCAGATTACTGGTGCCAATCGCGCTTTCGTCAAGTTGGTAATGTTCGGATTGGAGCGTGTCGGCATTCACGGACGTCGCTTGACAAGCAATGCAAAGACCTAGAAATAGGAACATGCATATATATCGTGTTAACCTCTTAACCATAACTACTATTGTTGACGATACAAGATAAATTTGCAAGCAAGCGGCACTTATGCTGATGCAAGTTGCTTGCGATAAGGTTAAGCGTTATACTTGTACGGAAGTAGTAAAGGTAGGAAATGGATAGTCGACCAGATTCAGAGCCAAAAATTGAACCGCCAGATCCGGAAGTGCTGAAACCTCAAGCCGACGGTGAAATGTCGATTGACAAGCCCACGGTGGCCGCAGCGAGACCAAAGGCCAATTTGCGCTGGCGGCGCGGCTCGTACCGCCTCAGTCATAAGGCTACTTTTATTGGCGTTGCGGTCGTTGTCATGATACTGGCGGTGAATGCCGGTGTCATTGTCTTCTTCATGAGAAGCCAAACGCAGACCGATTCCAAATCGAATCAGGCAGAGGTTACGATCAGTTCATCCGTGCTTGATTCGTTAGGTGTCAGCCGAAATACGACCAGCAGCGCAGACACCGAGCTTATCGTCAATCCAAAATCGACCTTTAAAAACGAAGTTACGATTGGCGGCGATGTCAGTATCGGCGGTCAGACTAATTTTAACGGTAAACTGGTCGGTACCGACGCCAGCCTGACGAAGTTGGACGCTGGCAGCACTTCGGTCAGTCAGTTGAATGTGAATGGTGACGCTACGGTATCGAATTTGAACACACGCGAAGATTTGACGGTTGCTGGGCTGACGCGTTTACAGGGAGCCGTCACTATCAACCAGTTACTTACCGTAAACAGCAGTTTGAATGTATCAGGTAATCTGTCGGTTGGTGGCACCTTGTCAATCGGATCATTCCAAACCAATACTTTGACGATTGGCGGCCATTTCATTACGCGCGGTTCGGCGCCTAGTGTATCGGCCGGTTCGGCCGTCGGTTCATACGGGACGGTATCTATCAGTGGTAATGACGCATCGGGAACAATAGCCGTCAATACCGGCGTAGGTGCCGGCAATGGTATATTGGCCAACGTGACGTTCGTTAACCAATATGGCAGCACGCCTCACGTGATTATTACTTCGGTTGGCCGTAGTGCCGGCAGTATATATGTAAATCGTACTTCAAGCGGCTTCAATATAGGCGTCGGTAATGCGCTTTCACCGGCCGGTTATGCCTTTGATTATATAGTAATGCAATAATTCAGATATTAACGAAAAGTAATACTTCGTTATCTCGAACGGTAACGATGCCGTTATTGATATTGAAGCTGATCGGTTCGGACAACGTGTCTATTATTACTTCTCCCGGGCTAAGGATTGAAAAAAAATCGGCGTGACCCGGCAAAATATCAAACTGACCGACCTTATTGCTTGCGGACAATGACTTAGCGGCCCCTTCGTAATATATATTGAATGGAGCGCGAGCGATGATGCTAAGTTGTTCTGTATTAGTCGGCTGTTTCATCTGATTTTTCCGTCGGTGTTTGTCCGTCTGCGCCTTTTGGCTGCTTGCCGGCAAGGATCGCTTCGATGCCGTCCAACGTCTGGTCGATAGAGAAATACTCGCCTGGGCGGCCGTTGAATTTTTCGGCGACGGAGAAATCTTGCGAAAAGAATTCGATCAGTTTTTTGGCGTTTTGATAGTCAGCGCGATCGGCAGGTGACAATTCGCCTTCACCGATGATGGCAATGATGTTTTTGAGCGAGTCATATTTTTGCATGATGGCTTGTACCTTGCCTGCTAGCTGGTAGTGCCTGTCGCCGACAATTTGAGGCGTAAGCAGCGAAGAAGTGGTTTTTAGCAGATCGACTGCCGGCCTGATGCCGGTCTCGGCGACGGAACGCGATAACACCAAAACCGAATCCAACTGTTGGGAGATTGCTTGCACGGCCGGGTCGGAAAGATCGTCAGCCGGGATGTAGACGGCCTGGACGGAAGTGATCGACCCCTTTTCGGTCGAACTTAGACGGTCCTGCAAGCGCCTTAGCTCTGAGAATACCGTCGGCGCGTAGCCACCCTCGGACGGAATAAGCCCTAAGTTGGTCGACAACTCAGTCAAAGCTTGGATATGTCGATAGATGTTGTCTACGAAAAACAGTATGTCGCGGCCTTCTTCGTCTCTGAAATACTCGGCGCTGGTGGCCGCAGCTTGGCCGACCATGGAGCGGATGGCGGGTGTCGAGTCCATCTGTCCAAAGAACATGACAGTGCTTTTTAAAACGTCAGTGTCTTTGAGGGTCTGATATAATTCGTTACCTTCACGGATACGCTCTCCGACACCGCAGTAAATAGACAGACCTTTGGCCTGACTGGTGATGTTATGAATCATTTCCATGGTAAGAACCGTTTTGCCGACACCGGCCCCGCCGACGATGCCGATTTTGCGGCCTTTTACGAAAGGCGTCAAAAAGTCGATGACTTTGATACCGGTTTCAAGCAGTTCCAACTTATCGCTGTCGCGGTAACTTTTCGTGCCGGACGGTTCGCTAATGGCTCGACGGTTTTCGGTTATCGGCGCGCCGTCGTCAAGCGGTTCGCCTAGGGCGTTAAAGACTCTGCCTAAAGTGTTAGGGCCGACCGGAACAGTAATCTTTGACTTGCTGCGCATTACTTTTTGCCCGCAGCGTAACATCTGGCTGTTGGTCAGGTTGATACATACGGCCGAATTGGTTTTAAAGAAACTGACTTCCAAAAAGACTTCGGGATGACCCTCGACGGTCATAAGCTCTTTGACTTCAGGCCATTCGCCGACGATTTGGACTTCTACCATAAGACCGCGCAGCGACTGGATGACGCCGATTTTCGTTTCTAAGCTTATCGTATCCGTGCTTTTCATCGATGTACTCCTAGACGTTTTCGTTTTTCCTTGAGACTGATCAAAACTTCGCGCATGCGGCGGTCACTTTCAGAACGTTTGGCTCGGTGAAATTCAAGCTTGTAATCTGTCAGCAATTCGCCGGCCCGTTTTTTTGCGACAGCCATGGCGTTGAAGCGGCTGGCGGCTTGGGCCAAACTTGATTCCAGGATAGCTTGGCTGAGCGCCAACGTCATCATGGTCATCTCCATCTGGTCGGCAATTTCGTCAAGCGACGGTTCGAAAATGGTGTCTTCGGCCGTCATAACGTCTTCTTCGGCGTGTTCGCTCATGGCCTTTAGGCTGGATATCAGGTCGATGGATCTGATTTCCTGGACTCCCAATGACACGTATTCCTCGTAGTAAACGATTGTTTTAGAGTATGGTTTGATGGCTTCGATGACCGGGCTGACATCGATGTAATGGTCGGATTCCGGTACTTGGAAAAAGCGGATAAAAGGAATATTGCGCTGCGTCAATTGATTGGCACCGTGCGAGCCAAGCACGATTATATCAGTCGTTTCTTTGTTGTAATCTTGTTGCATGGTTTCGATCAAGCGCTGGTCAATGTCGCCGCTTAGGCTGGCTTCGGAAGATATGATGATAAAAGCCGTTCTTGCATTACTGTCATCGGTCTCGCGGTTGGTGATACGAGAGTTGGTATCGACTCGGATAGAACTGTATCGTTTCCAAAGCAGTTGAAAAAACCGCTTGGATAGTTCGACTTTGTTTTTGACCTTGGCGACCTGATTACTGGCAATGCTTTCAAAAACCCAAGTCAAATCTTGGACCGTGTCGATTTGTTCGACCTCTTGTTTGATCGCACTAGCTCTTCTCATGCTTGCCTTCCTCGGGTTCAGCCGGAGTTTCTACTTGTTTGGTGCCTAATTTTTCAACCGTAGTCTGGATCGTATGTTTTTTAAACAGGTCGGCTTCTAGTAAATCGAAATCTTTGTCATTCTCTACCTGTGAACCATACTTTTTGGCGGATTCTTTAAGCCCCGGGACGTCGATTTTGGTTTCACTGCCGCTTAGCAACACGGTTTCGAGCATAAGCTGCTGTTCGACTAGGTTGTGAAGCTGTTCGGGCGGTTGTTGGAGAACTTGATAAATATATTTACCTATTAACAGGTCGGCGCTGGTTTCTTTGGAAAGCTGGGAGCTAAAGTGTGACAATTCCTCAGCCTGGTGGTACCTAGCAAGCGTTTTAAATAGGGTAGTCGACAACTTCTTTTGACGGACGGTCTGAGCTTGGCCACCGACGCGCGAGACCGATAGCCCGGCATTGACGGCCGGCCTGATACCTTGGCGAAATACCCCTAAATCAAAGACGATTTGTCCGTCGGTGATTGACATGATGTTGGTCGGCAGGTAAGCCGTGATATCGTCGCTCGGCGTTAAAACCACCGGCAGGGAAGTCAACGTTTTGCCGCTGTCCAGCAATTTTCCGGCGCGCTCCAGTAGGCTGGAGTGAGCATAAAACATATCGCCAGGATATGAATCGCGGCCCGGGTCGACTTCTTGGAGTAATGATAATTGTCGGTAGGCTTCAGCGTGACTGGTCAGGTCGTCATAGATAATGATCACGTCCTCGCCCTCGTGCCAAAGATGTTCGGCCATGGCACAGGCGGCGTAGGGTGCCAAATAAGATTGCGGCAGGGAATCGAATATGTCGGCTAGTACCACAATGGTGTGGTCCATGGCGCCGGAAGTCCTTAGACCAGAAAGCAGCATCTCGATGTCGGCCTTACGTTTGCCTATAAGTACGAATACGACGATCCGGTTAGTGCCTCGTTGATTGGCGCTTAATTGACTTAGGAAAGTACTTTTACCTGATTTGCTATCGCCCAGGATGGCGATACGCTGACCCAGTACGATCGGGAAAAAGCTATCGACGGCAGTGACGCCGCTTTCAAGTTGTTCGTTTAAAACGCTGCGGGCCATGATGCCGGGGGCGGGGTTAAAAATTCCGGACGTCGCCGTGGTCCTGATAGCCCCTTTGCCGTCAAGCGGTTTGCCCATTGGCGTCACGACGCGGCCGATCAAATTTCTGCCGACAGGCACGTTCAGCATGTCGTTCTCGACGACCGCCAAAGTACCAAGTGCTATTTTTTCGGAATCGATATTAAACAATATGACCCTGTCGCCGTACGCTTCGCGAACGATGCCGGACTGGCCGTCTTCGAACAGTACTTTGGCACCAAGGCATACTCCTTCGAGTCCTTTGACTTCGACGATAAAACTATTTACGGCGACTACCTCGCCGGTCAGGTTGTCGGCTTCGACTAACTTTTGGAAGGTCTGATTATCAAACACGGCGCAGTATCTCCGGGAATTGTTGGCGTGAATCTAAGAGCTGGCGCCTGAACGACCAATCAAAAACGCGGCTGCCGTAGCGCACGACCATGCCGCCAAGCAATGTGGCATTGAATTTAAAGGTCACCAGTATATTAGGGGCGATATTTTCCCGGCACCAATTTACTAGATTTGCCTTGACGGTGCCTGTCGGCGGGGCTGCTAGTGTCAAAGTTATCGTCGGTGCGGTGTCGACGTATTCTTGCAGCGCCTTGATAAGATTATCTAAACTTTGCACGCTGATAGATTTACTGGCGCTCCATTCGTGGATAAGTTCTATTGTCGACGGGGACAGCGTCGGCTGTTCTGACATGTGTTCGACGTCCATGCGTTTTTTTATGGATTCGTGTTCGTACCAGCCGGCATATTCACGTACCTCTAATATCAGGTCCTTTAAATCTTGGGCGGAAGCTATGTTGGCAGGCAATCTATACTTCATTGCTGACTTCTCCGGTGAATTCGGCCTTATGCTCTTCGAGCATGCTGATCAGATAATCATTCTGGGCGCCCAGATCGATGTTGTGCTGCAATGTTTCCATCAGGAATGAAGCCACCGCGTCCGCCAATTTGGTATCAATTTGTTGGACCAGACGTTGTTTTTCCATGGCTATTTCTTTGGTTAATTTTGGAATCAGTTCGGCCTCGACGCCGGCTAATTTGGCATTGATTTCGGCTTGATGTCCGGTAATTTCAGCCTGAGCACTTTTAATAGCGGTTTCAACCTGGTTGTAAATGCCGTCCAGGCTGGCCTGATAGCGCTGGGACTCGTTTTTGACTGTCCCGGTAATCTGCGCTTGAGCCTCGCCGATGGCAGTTTCGGCTTGGCCGTACATGTTTTCTAGACCGCTTCGGTAGCGCTGAGTTTCGCTTTTGATCGTCCCGGTGATATCTGCGGCGGCCTCGCCGATGGCGTTCTCGGTCTGAGTGCATAAACCTTCGATGCTGCTGCGGTAATGTTGAGACTCGTTCTTGATAGTTTCGGTAATCTGCGCTTGAGCCTCGCCGATGGTCGTCTCTGACTTATTGCGCAAACTTTCGATGCTAGTACGGTAATGCTGCATTTCGTTTTTGATGATAGTCGCAAATTCTAACTGGGCTTGGTTAATAGCTGCTTCGCCTTGAGATCGCAAGCTGTCCAGCTCCATGCGGTATCGCTTCGTCTCGTCGCCGACTATCTCTAGTCCCAGCCTTTCAAGGTGTTTGTTTAACCTGGCGGTTGTCGTTTTCAGATCACGTTCCAGTTCGGCGGCGGAATCATCCAGGATAGCTTGAAAATTGGCTTGGGACGTTCGCAGTAACTTCTCTTTGATATCAGCAGGTAAGTGGGCGGCTGCTTGCGTCTGGGCTTTTTCGGCGTCATGGGTGCGAGGTTTGAAGTGGGCGTAGGCGTGCTGGATGGCAATGACAGTAAGCATTCCGATAAAGAATACGTTGACCAGCAGGAATATTTGTAATAACGTCAGGTCCATTGCGTCACATCCTCGTTAACACTAGATAAATTGACATCATACTGACGGATAAGATAACTAACACTAGCGCTGACAATTGGATTAGGTCGCGATAAATAGCCGATTGCGACATCGGATTGCGGCCGACCGATATGATACTGCTGCGAATCATGGAATAGATAATGCTGACGACGACGATTAGCGTGACAATGAAAATAGCCGAACTGATAAGAATCGGCAGGGTGCTGACTTTCCTGCCGGCAAGGGCATTGGCTAGATTTTGGATGGCTTGAGGCACCAAGGTTTTGTCTGGTTCTTTGAAATATGAAGACACGCTGACAAGAAGCGGGATTTGCCCCATCAACACGGTGTGTTTATCGCCGTTTTTATCGGTGTAGGTCTGCTGGCTGCCGCTGTTGGTATTTAGATCCCCCTGGGCGATGCCGATAATCTTGGCGTTGGTCGTAGCTTTCATGCCTACGCCGCTGATTGGTGATGCCGTGATGTTGTCGCCCGAAGAAACGGCACCGTTGATATCAGACACCAGTACTTGTACGGTTCCGCTGGTCGCGACCTGTACTTGATTACCCTTACTGCTGGTAAGTGATAACAGCGAGTCGCCGGCATCAATCACAACCCCTAGTAGGTTTTCGGTGTTGCTGCTGGTCGCGGCGATGACTTGGTCGGAATAATTATCCTCTAGGCTGACGATCGAACCGAGTGACAATTCATCGCTAGCCGAGTAGCTTTGCGAAATCACGGTGGTAGCACTGGCGTATACGGGCATTGCTAAAGCTAGCAAAATCACGCCGATTAAACACAGCGGAATAAAGCGAAGGCTGCTGTAACCCGGCGCACGTCTGGTATGACCTGCCCAAATCACACTCTTTTTAATCATGGCTATAGCAATGCTCCTTATAATGCTTAAGTATATCAAGAAAATTAAAGGCAAGCTACCTGATTAATGCTATTATAAAGGTATAAAAGGTTAGGGTAGTATGCAAAAACTAATAGACAAACAACGCGGTTTTACGCTTCTTGAACTATTGATCATTATCGTCGCTGTATTCATATTGGCCGTAATAATCATTTCATTTAACGGCTAGCGCCATAGATTATGACAATCACATGGACGAAAACGATTAAATACATCAGTCTGCTATTGATGATTGTGATCTGTTATTTTCTTGTTTCCGCTTGCTTGGCGTTGGCGTTCGGCGTAAAACTATTTCAGCCTATTTCGCCAGCCGGTCCGATAACGACCGTTCTGTCAGATCCTCTGTCTAAAAAGCCATACTCGAAAAAAGTTAACCCGAGTGAAATTCAAAAATTGCTTGATGAGCACACTTACAACCAGCCATACATGGAAAATATATTTGACTGTTCCGATATGTCGCGCGAGACTGCCAAGTTCCTGCAGGCGGACGGTTATCATACTTCCGTTATCGGCGACGACCAGGACGGCAAGTCAGGCCACGCTTGGGCTTTCGTTTGGGCCGATAAAAACAGCGGTTGGGCGATTGAAACGGCTACCGACGTGACGCTGGCGCGCGGCAGTGCCGGCGAAGTGATAGGTGATGATTGGTGGGACTTGGTCTATGCCTACGGCCATGACAAGGCAAACTTCTTTAAGGATTGGCAATCCGGCCGCGGCTTTGAATTTTACTATCCGTCCGTTAAACGCAGCGGTCTTCATGTTTTTACGTGGGACGATCCATCACTTGATAATCGCTAAGTTTGCCATTAGCAACATAAGTATCTATAATTTGACGTGACAGACAATCTGACAATTAAATATCAGCCATAGGGCGAGAGGGCAGAAGATGGAAACACCAAATATCGACAAGCTTAATTCATTTGATATGGAAAATATCCCCGAACTAGATACGGCAGTTTTGGGTACGCTGGAACTATTCCAACAAAAACCCTTGCCAAGAATTGACGTCTCTTCTTTTGGCCGTCCGCTGGTTGTCGGTTCTGGAGGTGCGGAAGCAGCTAGCAGAATAATGTTCGAAAAGGCCGACGCCGTTTTTGCCTCAGAGAGTAATGTTGACGAAAAACTTGCGAACATCCCGGCAATCGATAGTGTGGTTTTAATATCGGCTTCCGGCAAAAAACACGCTCCAATAATCGTTGATGCTGCAAAAAAAGCCGCGAAAAAAGTTACGCTGATAACTAATACGCCAAGTTCGCCCGCTAGTGAGTTATTGGACGAAAACAGCGGTGACAGTGAATTTGTTTTGCCGAAAAATCGTGAACCGTACACCTATAACACCTCGACTTACATGGGGATGATCATGGGAGTAACCGGTGAAAGCCCGGCCGAGGTCAAGAGATTCATTGATGATTGCACTAGCAAACTTGATTCCCCGGATTTTTCAAAATACAACAAGTATTATTTGATGGTGCCAACGAAGTTTTTGGGTGTCATCAGATTGCTCGAACTGAAATTTATTGAATTATTTGGTCGCAACATTGCCCGCGATGTCGAAACGATAGAATACGCCAGGTTGCATGCCACGACAGTCGTTCCTTCCGACGAATTGTTTATTAGCTTTGGCGAAAAGAATGAGATTTGGGGCGAACCGGAAAACCGCTTTTTCGTGCCGCTGCCCGAGGGTTGCGATTATGGCGCCATGATGGCGATAGGCTACTATACTGTCGGTCAAATCCAAAAAGCCTATCCTCATTATTTCAAAGACAACATTCAAGCATATTGCGACAAAGTATCAGAGCTTTCCGGAAACAGTATCCGGCCTATCGTCGAGGTTTAATTAATCGTTTTCCAAAAAGAATCGGCTCGGCCATAGCGGCCGAGCCATTTTGTTGCGTCCTAACTAGACAAGTATCAAAGGTGTCGCAAAATTTGCCAAATTGTTTTTTGCCGGGCACAGGTAAAGACCCGAAGTCTGATTGTTCGGAAGCTGGCAGAAACATAAGTTCCGCACG
>JAXDCN010000030.1:0-5588 GCA_034677945.1 Saccharimonadales bacterium (SeqCode) | reverse complement strand
ACAGGCTGGCGCTGGCCTTGCCGCTGTCAATCACGACCCGGATGGCGTCATTATACAAATCGTCATCGTTATTGCTGTCAAAGTCCATCACCACTCCGCCCTTGCCGTTCAAGTGTACCGGCTGGCTAACAACCTCATCGTTATACTGCGGCGGCGATTGCAGGCGCAGATAATCCGTCACCCTGTGAATCTCTTCTTCGGTAACCAAGGCTCCCTGAACACGCTTTGGCTTGCTCATAGTGGCCGTCAGCAGCAACATGTCGCCCGACCCTAGCAATTTTTCGGCGCCATTCTGGTCGATTATGATGCGGCTTTCCAGTTGGTTAGCAACCGTAAAAGCGATTCTGGCCGGAATATTAGCCTTGATTATACCGGTAATAATATCGGCGCGCGGGCTTTGGGTCGCCAGGACCAAATGAATACCGACAGCACGGGCTTTTTGGGCCAGACGCGCTATCAAGGCCTCGACTTCACGCCCCGCCATCATCATCAAATCAGCCAACTCATCGATAGCTACGACTATATAAGGCATGGCGCCGTTTTCGTGCTCTTGAGGTATACCGTATTCGTCATTGACAGTGATTCTGGTGCGCGACATCTGAATTTTTTGGTTATAGCCTTTGATGTCCTTTACCTTGTGCTCGGCCAGCAGGCTGTAGCGACGCTGCATCTCGTTGACGGCCCATTTAAGGGCGCTGATCGTATGCTCGGTGTCGGTAATAATCGGCGTCAACAGATGCGGGATGTCCCCGTAAGCACTCATTTCGACGCCCTCTTTCGGGTCGACCAGAATAAGTTTCATTTCGCTGGGGCTGTTATGGAACAGCAGGCTCATCAACAAAGTGTTAATCATAACGGATTTACCAGAGTTGGTTTGACCGGCAATCAATAAATGCGGCATTTTATTCAAGTCGCCGACCATGGCTTCGCCGGATATATCCTTGCCGATAGCAAAGGCCAGCGGCTCTTTGTCATTCTTCCATTGGTTGCTTGTCAAAATGGAATGCATGCGTACGTCGGCGGCCTTTTTATTAGGTACTTCGATACCGACGGCCCTTTGACCGGGAATCGGCGCCTCGATACGCAAACTTTGGGCAGCCAAATTTAGAGCGATATTGTCCTCTAACTGAGTAATGCGCGACAGTTTGACGCCGCTGGCCGGTTTTAGGGTATACTGCGTCACCCTCGGTCCCATGTTGGCGCCTTCCATTTCGGCATCGATTTCAAATTCATTCAAAGTGTTACGGATAATCGCGGCGTTCTGGTTGATATCGCCCGGGTCGGCCGGGCTTTGCTTCTTTTCAAGCAGTTCTAGGCTAGGAGCCTTCCAGTTGGGGTCATTGATCGTTACCAGGGCAGACTGATCTTCAACCGCCTTTTCGTGCACGGGCGTGTTTTTGAGTGCCGAGAATCTGGACAGACCTTTGCCCTCTGCTTCGCTGATCATCGGTACGCCGGCTTTGATGTTGATCGATTTTGGCTCGTCCATGGCCGCGACGTTGCGCATGACCTTGACATTGGCTTCGTTTTCGGCCGCATCACGGCGGGACAGTTCCCATAATTTCTTTATGACCGTGAAGGCCGATATACGGGTGATAAACAGCATGGTAATAAAAATCAACAGTACATATATAAAGGCCGCGATACCTGGGTTGACCAGTGAAAGCACGCCTTTATTGATGATGTCACCTACCATTCCGCCCATCGATTCGCCGCCGCTGTTTTTCAGCAGTCCGAACAAAGACGAGAACCACAAAATTATCGTAGCGGTAGCAAATTTTACGATGAACGGCAGCCGATTATCCTCGGCTCGGAATATCTCGACGGCAATGTAGACGAACAGCAGCGGCACGACATAGACCGCATAACCTATCAGCGACAAGGCCGACTGGTGCAGCCACTCAAGCACCGGGCCGCCGGCGTTAAACCAAGCGATGACGAACAGGATAGAGATAGCTATCAGAGTCAAAGCACCGACTTGCGCCCAAAAACCGGTCGGCAGGCTATGCGACGGCGCCGATTGCGACTGTCTCTTTTTTCGGAATAACTTTTTCTTTTTAGGCATAATACTTTTCTATTATAAACCGCTTTTGCTATCTTGTGTCACGCATATTATAGCAAAATTTACTACGTTTTGCAAGTGCCGCTTGTGCTAATATTCGCGGTTGCCGCGGGGCCTTGGGAAAATAGCGTCGCTGTCCGGCGCCTGAGGTTTTGGAAAATTCCTTGGGCCGGGACGGACGAAACGGTCAGGCTTTGCATTTGGCTTGCCCGGCTGTTTTTGCTGAGGCTGACCGCCAGCGACGGTACCACCTGCTCCGATCTCGTTGACTACCGGAATGACGATTGGCGTGCGGCGGGTCTGATCGTAAAGGATTTGCGTGATTTCGTCCTTGATTTCTTTCTTGGCAACATCCAAATCGACATGTTTGCCGACAAACGTGCGGGCTACCTTTTGTTTCAAATATTGGCGGATAAGCCCCATCAATTCCTCGTTGTCGCGCAGATAGATAAATCCGCGGCTGATAATATCAGGGCTGGTCATCAGACGACCGCTGCCGCGCTGAACTGTCAATACGACGACAAAGATTCCCTCTGACGCCATGTGGATGCGGTCTTTTAATACAACCTCGGAAACGACCGTACCGTTGTCGTCATACATGATACCGCCAGCCGGAATACGGCCGGTCTTTTTGGCGCCTTCGGTGGTGATTTCGACGACGTCGCCGCTGTCGCAGACAAAGATATTTTCGCGTCTGATGCCGACTTTCTTTTCGGCGATTTCGGCGTTATGAACTAACATATGGAACTCGCCATGAATCGGCAGATAGTATTTCGGGTTGAGGGAACTAATCAATCTGACGTGGTCATCATGATAAGCATGCCCGGAAAGGTGCAAAGGACCGATACCAGTCAAATGGGTGCGACCGTTTTGAATCACGTCACTGCCCTCGCGCATCAGTCCGTCAACCGTTCGGGAAACGAATTTTTCGTTGCCCGGAATCGGGTTAGAGCTGAATACGATGACATCAGAATTCTTGATTTTGATAAATTTGTGGCTGCCGCTGGCCATGCGGTTCAAGACGGCATTAAGTTCGCCTTGGGATCCGGTACAGACGATCGTCACTTTGCTGTCGGGTAATTTGACGATATCTTCCATCTTGACGACGACATCTTTGGGTACTCTGATGACGCCGGTGCGCAGGGCGACTTCCAGGTTTTGAATCATACTAAAACCGGCAAATGACACTTTGCGGTTGAACTTTTTAGCTTCGTCCAAAATAATCTGCATGCGATGAATCTGGCTGGAAAAACAGCTCAGAATCAGTCGGCTGTTAGGATATTTGGTCATGATTTCGCCGATACTTTCCGCAATGTCGTATTCGCTGTGCGTATGCGTACCGTCCGACTCACAGTTGGTCGATTCGTTCATCAGCAGCATGATACCTTCGGTCGAAGCGATTTCGGTCAGACGCGTGATGTCGAACTGTTTACCGTCGACCGGCTGGTTCTCAAACCGCCAGTCACCGGTATGGACGACAACGCCTAACGGCGTGCGCACGACGATGGCCGCACAATCCGGAATCGAGTGGTCGACCCGGACGAATTCGATGCTAAAGTTATCGCCGATCTGAACGCGTTCGTGTGTGTCAGGATTAACCTCGATATAGGTCGGCTCATAGCCGCTGGTCGCCTCTTCCATGGTCTTTTGGATCATGCCAAGCGTGAATTTGGTGCCGTAAACAGGCGCCGGAATCCGGTGCGCCATATGGCGGTACGCCCCGATGTGGTCAAGGTGAGCATGCGTGAATATCTGAGCGCGAACCTTATGTTTGTTCTCTTCCAGATAGGTAATGTCGGGAGTTATATAGTTGATGCCCGGATAGTCGTCACCCGGAAACAAAAAGCCGCAGTCAATAACAATGATATCGTTATCACATTCAAGCGCCATCATGTTCTTGCCGATGCCCATTTCGCCAAGTCCGCCAATCGGCAGGATTTTCAATGTCGGACCGCTGATGCGCGGTTGTCTTTTTTGTTCGACCGGGCTGTATTGACGGCCATCATAGCCGTTATAGATTGATTTATTGACCGGCACGTTGATAACGTGTTGGCTGGCACGGACATTGACGTTCTCGCTGGTACGGCGCTGGGCCCGGTAGGCCTCGCCTTTGCGAGTAGTAATATTATTCAACACCGTGTTGTTCGATTTTGGTCGGTTTTGAGCGTTCGGGCGCCTGTTTTGGTTGTCGCCTTGAACGTTCGCTAGTCTTTGTTGACCCATTTAGTTATGTATTCTCCTTTCGCCGTACGGCGAACGTTTTATTTATTAATTATTTCTATTATTTTTGGTAGCTTTGTAAAATCTTCGGCTAGAACCCCGCGCATGCTGCCGTTATAAAGGGCTGCTGCCGGGTGATAAAGCGGTACGATTACCAGCTTGCTGTCACCGAACGTAATCCGTTTTGCTTGGCCGTGAACCTGACTTATCTTTGCCCCGGGCAGAAAATACTCCATGCTGTGCCTGCCTAATGTCACCACTATTTGCGGTTGGATGACATCCAGCTGGCGCACCAGATAAGGCCAAAAAGCCTTTTTCTCTTCGGGCAGCGGATCACGGTTGTTGGGCGGCCTGTATTTGACGATGTTAGTGATATAAACGTCACTTCTTTTCATACCGACATCCGTCAGCATTTCGTTCAGAAACTTGCCAGCCGCACCTACGAACGGCAACCCTTGTTCGTCTTCGTTCTTGCCCGGCGCTTCACCGATAAAAACGATGTCCGCGTCGATATTGCCGTCGCCCATCACCAGGTTCGTGGCCTTCTCAGCCAAATCCTGGCAGATATTGTTTTTCAGAATATCTGCCTTAATTTGTTCAAGAAGCACTAGTTTCTTATTCGTTTTAGCCATACTACAAGACAACGTTCGGTACTGTTATAGTAGCACAAACGTCGCTTGAATTCAACCTTATTTATCGGTTTCGTTATTGCTTGGCTTTTTTGATGCTCAGGCTGAGGCGGCCGCGTTCGTCGATGCCGATCAGTTTGACTTTGACGATCTGGCCCTCTTTCAGGACATCAGTCACCTTTTCGACGCGCTTGTCGTCAAGCTCGCTGATGTGAACCATGCCGTCGATACCAGGCAAGATGTTGACGAAGGCGCCGAATTCCTTGATGCTGACGACTTTGCCTTCATAGACCGTGCCGACTTCGGGTTCTTCGGTCAGACCTTTTATCCAGTTCATGGCGGCTTCGATGGCAGCCTTGTCGATAGCGGCAACCGTAATCAAGCCGTCTTCGGCGACGTCGATCTGAGCGCCGGTTTCGGCGGTGATTTTCTTGATGACTTCGCCGCCCTTGCCGATAACGGCACCTATCTTGTCAGGATTGATTTTGATCTTGTCGATTCGAGGCGCGTATTTGCTGAGTTCTTTGCGCGGCGCAGGCAACGTTTCTAGCATGTGTTTTAGGATAAAGGCGCGGCCGGCACTAGCTTGTTCGATAGCCTTGCCAAGTATTTCGACCGGCAGGCCGTGAACTTTCATATCCATCTGCAGGGCCGTGATACCGTTAGAGGTACCAGTT